>NZ_JXYF01000005.1:0-326 GCF_000967735.1 Paracoccus sp. S4493 | reverse complement strand
CCCGCCGCGCTGCCAAAGCCGTGATCCTGCTTGTGCGCCCCCATGCCAAGGTTCTGGACATGGACATGCGCCCCCGCCGCGATGGGCCGGGTGGCGATGCCGATGACCTGACCATATTTCAGGACCGGTTCGCCGGGCGCGATGGGGCGTATAGCGACCTTGTGGCCCGCGGGGATCGCCTCTGTCGCAGCGCATCCGGCATCAAGCGGCGCGCCGGGGGCCAGGGCGATCAGGGCGACCATGATGTTGTCGCGGTCATGCAGGCGGATGGCGGTCGGCGGGGCTTGCGTCACGGGATCACCAGGATCTTGACGATGTCGTCGCGG
>NZ_JXYF01000004.1:0-91815 GCF_000967735.1 Paracoccus sp. S4493 | reverse complement strand
CCAGCTGCAGCGCGACCGCCTGCTGAACCTTGCCAGGACGGGCTATGCCGAACTGCGCGACCTGTTCCGCGCGCCAGAGGCCGCGGCCCCGATTTCGGCCACCGCCGCCCCGGTGGCCGATCGCCGCGTGCCGGTCGCCGCCTGACGCGACCGCCCGGTCGGCGGGCCGGAAACGGGCGGCCGCACCGTGGTCCGGCCGCCTTTGGCGCATCCGTCGCCGCCCTTCCCAAATCCGGCGTTTTCCTGTATGGCCCCTGTCATCTGTGACGTGAGGTCCTGCCCCGGGGCACATGCAAAGGATAGGGGCGGCGGCAATGGGGCCGCGATACATGACATGGGTGGCCGGAGGGCCGGAGCACCCTTTGAGGAAATCAGATGTTTGATGAAGTGAAGAAATCGATCCAGTGGGGCCAGGAAACCCTGACGCTGGAAACGGGCAAGGTTGCCCGTCAGGCCGACGGCAGTGTCATCGCCACTTTGGGCGAGACCAGCGTCATGGCCAACGTCACCTTCGCGAAGGCGCCGAAGCCCGGACAGGACTTCTTTCCGCTGACGGTGCATTACCAGGAAAAATACTATGCCGCCGGCAAGGTCCCGGGCGGCTTCTTCAAGCGCGAGGCGCGTCCGTCCGAAAAGGAGACGCTGACCGCGCGCCTGATCGATCGTCCGATCCGCCCGCTGTTCGCCCCCGGCTTCAAGCATGAAGTGCTGGTGATGTGCACCGTGCTGAGCCACGACCTGGTCAACGATCCCGACATCGTCGCGATGATCGCGGCCAGCGCCGCGCTGACCATCTCGGGCGTGCCCTTCATGGGCCCGATCGCAGGCGCCCGCGTCGGCTTCTCGAACGGCGAATACGTGCTGAACCCCGAGGTTCAGGACATGGACGGCCTGCGCAACAACCCCGAACAGCGCCTGGACCTGGTCATCGCCGGCACCGCCGACGCCGTGATGATGGTCGAATCCGAGGCCTATGAGCTGACCGAGCAGGAGATGCTGGGCGCGGTCAAGTTCGGCCATGACGCGATCAAGCCGGTGATCGACCTGATCATCGACCTGGCCGAGGATGCCGCCAAGGAGCCGTTCGACTTCCAGTCGCCCGACTACAGCGCGCTCTACAACCGCGTGAAGTCGCTGGGCGAGGCGGACATGCGCGCGGCTTACGCGATCCGCGACAAGTCCGAGCGTCAGGACGCCATCGCCGCCGCCAAGACCAAGGTCAAGGACGCCCTGACCGAGGAAGAGCTGGCCGATGCCAACCTGGGTTCGGCGCTGAAGAAGCTGGAATCGGGCATCCTGCGCGGCGACATCATCAGCGGCGGCGCCCGCATCGACGGCCGGGACACCAAGACCGTTCGTCCGATCGTCAGCCAGGTCGGCATCCTGCCGCGCACCCACGGATCGTCGCTGTTCACGCGGGGCGAGACGCAGGCGCTGGTCGTGACGACCCTGGGCACCGGCGATGACGAACAGATCATCGACGCGCTGCACGGAAACTCGCGCTCGAACTTCCTGCTGCACTACAACTTCCCGCCCTATTCGGTCGGCGAGGTTGGTCGCGTGGGCAGCCCCGGCCGTCGCGAAATCGGCCACGGCAAGCTGGCATGGCGTGCGCTGCAGGCGGTTCTGCCCGCGGCGACGGACTTCCCCTACACCATCCGCGTCGTGTCCGAGATCACAGAATCGAACGGATCGTCGTCGATGGCGTCGGTCTGCGGCGGTTCGCTGTCGATGATGGATGCGGGCGTGCCGCTCAAGGCGCCGGTCGCGGGCGTGGCGATGGGCCTGATCCTGGAAGAGGACGGCCGCTTTGCCGTGCTGACCGACATCCTGGGTGACGAAGACCACCTGGGCGACATGGACTTCAAGGTGGCGGGGACCGAGAACGGGATCACGTCGCTGCAGATGGACATCAAGGTCGCGGGCATCACGCCCGAGATCATGGAGCAGGCCCTGGCCCAGGCCAAGGACGGTCGTCTGCACATCCTGTCGGAAATGGCCAACGCCCTGACCGCAGGCCGGACCGAGTTCAGCGCCCATGCGCCGCGCATCGAGACGATGCAGATTCCGACCGACAAGATCCGCGAAGTGATCGGTTCGGGCGGCAAGGTCATCCGCGAGATCGTCGAGGTTTCGGGTGCCAAGGTCGACATCAACGACGACGGCATCATCAAGATCGCGTCGGCCAACGCCGATTCGATCAAGAAGGCCTATGACATGATCTATTCGATCGTGGCCGAGCCGGAAGAGGGCAAGGTCTATACCGGCAAGGTCGTCAAGCTGGTCGACTTCGGCGCCTTCGTGAACTTCTTCGGCAAGCGGGACGGGCTGGTGCATGTCAGCCAGATCGCCAACCGCCGTCTGGGTCACCCCAATGAGATCCTGAAAGAGGGCCAGGAGGTCCGCGTCAAGCTGCTGGGCTTTGACGACCGTGGCAAGGTCCGCCTTGGCATGAAGATGGTCGATCAGGAGACCGGGGCCGAGATCGAGGAAAAGCAGGAGCAGTCGGCCGAAGGCTGAATTGTATTAAGGCAGGCGGCCGGCCAGAAAAGGCCGGCCGCTTTTTGCGCCTCTAAAGGAAATTCCATCTTGCAAGATCTAAGCACGTTGTGGATTGGTGGAAATTTGGGGGCGATGGAACGCGCCAGTCTGAATTCCATGATGCGGCTCGGACATGACGTAACGCTCTATAGCTATACTCCGATTAAAAATGCGCCCCATGGTATTCGGTTGCGGGACGCATCTGAGATAATGCCTGCAGATCGCATTTTGCTCTATCGTGATAAGCGAAAACCAAGCCCAGCTCTGCATGCAAATCTATTTCGCTACGCAATGCTAAATATGACAGACGCTGCTTGGGTCGACCTGGATATCGTTGCCGTCCGACCGGTGCCGCACGCTGACTACCTGATGGGGTTCGAAACCTCATCTTCAGTAAACAACGCTGTCCTAAGATTGCCGCATAGCTCTCCTACATTAAAGCAACTGCTAAGTTTCACATCCGAAAGTCGCGGAGTGCCGCCTCACATTCAAGGCGCGAGACGTATTAAATATTGGGTGCGAACATTAGGTCGTGGTTATCCTATAGAAAGCTGGGCATGGGGTAGTACTGGACCAAAGGCTTTGACAATGTTCCTTGCGCAAAATTCCGAGTTGCATAACGCACTTCCAAAAAACGTGTTCTATCCTATCGGAGTTCACGACCACGATCAGTTTCTTGAGCCCGGCCGGTGGCAACTGAACGATTTTCCGAGTGAAACCATTTGTCTTCATTTGTGGGGTAGCAGAATTCGTAAAACTTTGGCGGAGAGGTATAATGGTCAAGTTCCCCGGGGAAGTTTATATGCTGAAATTCTCGACACGTTTGCCGACTTAGGCCAATGACCGAACCCCTGCTGATCCTGACGATGAAATGGGGCACGCTGTACAGCAGTGCCGACGTGAACCGTCTGGCGGCGCAGGTGCGGCGGCATCTGGACCGCCCGCATCGGTTCATCTGCTTCACCGACGACGCAGCAGGCCTTGATCCGCAGGTCGAGGCGATGCCGTTGCCCGAACTGGGTCTGCCCCAGGGGCATTCCGACACGCGCTGGCGCAAGCTGGCGCTGTTCCGGCGCGATCTGGGGGGGCTGTCGGGGACGGCGCTGTTTCTGGACATCGACCTGGTGGTGGTGGACGATCTGGGGCCGTTCTTTGATCTGCCGGGCGATTTCTTCATCATCCGCGACGATGACCTGTTCCGGGCAAAGCCCCTGCGCAAGGTCAACCCGGATCGTGACCGCTTCCTTCACAGCGTCGGCAATTCCAGCGTGTTCCGGTACCGGATCGGCGAACATGCCTATGTCCTGGACGCCTATCTGGCCGATCCGGCGGCGGCCACCCGGGACTATGAGATCAGCCAGCAGTTCCAGTCGGCGCAGCTGGCCGCCCACGGGAACCTGCATTACTGGCCCAAGGGCTGGTGCGTCAGCTTCAAGAACGACTGCGTGCCGCGTAACCTGGCCAGCTATCTGCGCGCCCCCTCCCTGCCCGAAGGGGCGAGGATCGTGCTGTTCGCGGGCGCGCCCAAGATGGAGGACGTCTTTGTCGGGCGCGGGCACAAATGGTACCGCCGCATCGGCGATATCGGCTGGCTGCGCCGCGCGTGGGAAAACCCGTGATCTCCGAGGCCTTCCGCCGGTTCAAGCAGCGCCGCCGCCAGGCCCGCGCCCTGGCCGAGATCGCCGCGCGCCCCGACCGTCCGGGCCGTCCGCACGGGTTGCCCGGCCCGCTGATCGTGTCGCTGACCAGCCACGCGGCGCGCTTTGCCACGCTGGCGCCGACGCTGCGCGCGCTGACGCGGCAGACGGTGCAGCCCGACCGCGTGATCCTGTGGTTGGCCGAGGGCGATCAGCACCGCCTGCCGCCGGAGGTCGCGGCGATGGCGGGGCTGGAGATCCGCATCTGTCCCGACTGGCGATCCTACAAGAAGATCGTGCCGACGCTGATGGCGCATCCCGAGGCCTATATCGCGACGGCGGATGACGACCTCTATTATCCCGCCGACTGGCTGGAGCGGCTGGTGGCCGTGGCGGGGGCGGGCGTCGCCTGCCTGCGCGCGCATCGCGTGGTGATGGCGGGGGCGGGACCCGCGGGATATGAGGGCTGGACCCACAATATCGACGCGCCCGAGGTCGGGCCGCTGGTCTTTCCGACCGGCGTGTCGGGGGTGATCTATGCGCCCGGCGTGTTCCATGCGGACGTGACGCGGGCCGACCTGTTCATGCGGCTGGCGCCGGGGGCGGATGACATCTGGTTGTACTGGATGCATCGCATGGCCGGCTCTCAGCCCGTCAAGATCGGCGAACGTGCCCGCATCTTTGAATGGGAAGGCAGCCAGGCGGTCAGCCTGCGTTCGGTGAACCGCCCCGCCGCAGGGCAGGGCGGCAATGATCGTGCCATCGCCGCCCTGCTGGATCATTACGGCTGGCCGTGATCAGGCCGGGTCCTTGGCATAGCGCAGATAGGGCAGCTTGATGTCCAGGGGGCCGTATTTCGCCTCGGCCGCGGCATCGTCCAGGGACAGGGCCACGATCACGTCCTGACCGGGCACCCAGTTGGCGGGCGTGGCAATCGGCACGCCGTCAGTCTTCTGCACCGCGTCCAGCGCGCGCAGGATCTCGGCAAAATTGCGCCCCACGGACATGGGATAGGTCATGGTCAGGCGGACCTTCTTGTCCGGCCCGATGATGAAGACGGTGCGCACGGTCGCGGAATGGGCGGGCGTGCGGCCTTCGGTCGGCAGGTAGTATTCGGCCGGCAGCATGTCATAGGCCTTGGCGACGCCCAGGTCGCTGTCGTCGATGATGGCGAAGTTCGCAGGAACGCCCGCGACCTTGCCGATATCGGCCTTCCATTTCTGGTGGTCATCCACGCTGTCCACAGACACGCCCAGCACCTTGGTGTTGCGCTTTTCGAATTCGGGGGCCAGTTGCGCCACGGCGCCGAATTCGGTGGTGCAGACCGGGGTGAAGTCGCGCGGATGGCTGAAGACGATGGCATAGCTGTCGCCGATCCAGTCGTGGAAGCGGATCTGCCCTTCGGTCGAATTGGCGGTGAAGTCGGGGGCGGTGTCATTGATGCGCAGGGACATGGGCGCTCCTTTTCCGGTTGGTTGCGTCGCCCCATAGATAAGCGCCGCGGCGCGGAATGCCAGTGGGGGCGCCATGCGGCCGGGGTTGCGGCGCGGCCTGCGGGGTGACAGGCTTTGCCCGAACGCCAGTCAGGAGGACCAGATGCTGGACCAGCGGAAATTCTATATCGACGGAGCCTGGGTGGACCCCGTGCAGGCACGCGACCTGGAGGTGATCGACCCGTCGACCGAGGATGCGGTCGCGGTCATCTCGATCGGCGATCAGGCGGATACCGATGCCGCGGTGGCCGCGGCCAAGCGTGCCTTTCCGGCCTGGGCCGCGACGCCGCCCGCCGAACGCCTGGCCGTGGTCGAGCGCATCCTGGCGATCTATGAGCGGCGCATGCCCGACATTGCCCGTGCGATCAGCCTGGAGATGGGGGCCCCCGAGGACATGTCGCTGGCCGACCAGGCCGAGGCCGGGGCCTGGCACACCCGTAATTTCATCACCGCCTTCAAGGAGTTCCAGTTCGTTCGGCCCTTGGGGGCGCATGCGCCGACCAGCATGGTCGCGTGGGAGCCGGTGGGCGTGGTGGGCCTGATCACGCCCTGGAACTGGCCGATGAACCAGGTGACGCTGAAGGTGATCCCGGCGCTGTTGGCGGGGGATACTTGCGTGCTGAAGCCCTCCGAGATCGCGCCTTTGTCGTCGATGGTCTTTGCCGAGGTGCTGGACGAGGCTGGCGTGCCCGCGGGCGTCTTCAACCTGGTGAACGGCGACGGGGCGGGGGTCGGCAGCCAGCTGTCGGTGCATCCGGATGTCGAGATGATCAGCTTCACCGGCTCGACCCGCGCAGGGATAGCGATCAGCAAGGCCGCGGCCGACAGCCTGAAGAAGGTCGTGCTGGAGCTGGGTGGCAAGGGCGCCAATATCGTCTTTGCCGATGCCGACGACAAGGCCGTGGTGCGCGGCGCACGGCACTGCTTCTACAACAGCGGGCAGTCCTGCAACGCCCCGACGCGGATGCTGGTCGAACGCTCGGCCTATGACCGCGCGGTCGAGGTCGCGGCCAAGGTGGCCGAGGAGACCGCCGTGGCGACGGCCCATCAGCCGGGCAAGCATATCGGCCCGGTGGTCAGCCGCCAGCAATGGGACAAGATCCAGGGCCTGATCCAGGCCGGCATTGACGAGGGCGCGCGCTTGGTCGCGGGCGGGCCGGGCCTGCCCGAGGGGGTGAACCGCGGCTATTTCGTGCGGCCGACGGTCTTTGCGGATGTGTCGAACGACATGACCGTGGCGCAGCAGGAGATCTTTGGCCCGGTTCTGTCGATCATCCCCTTCGACAGCGAGGAGGAGGCCGTGGCCATCGCCAATGACACCCCCTACGGGCTGACGAACTATGTCCAGAGCCAGGACGGCGCGCGCCGTAACCGCGTGGCGCGGCAGCTGCGGGCGGGCATGGTCGAGATGAACGGCGAATCGCGCGGGGCCGGATCGGCCTTTGGCGGGGTCAAGAAATCCGGCCGGGCGCGCGAAGGCGGCGTGATGGGGCTGGAGGAGTTCATGGACAGCAAGGCCATCAGCGGATGGGACCGCGACGCATGACCGTCGGGCCATCTGCGTCCCGCGACGTGCCGGGGGGACTTCCCGTCCCCCCGGACCCCCCTGCGGGGATACCCCAAGGGCCGGGTCAAGATACGACAGCGGTGCAGGATTGCGGCAACGTCGACATTGCGGCGACGTCGACGGTGTAGGGCCTGCGGGGGCAGGGCCCCCGCGCGCAAGCCGGTCCCCTCAATGGGGGCCGGCTTGTGCCGCTACCGCCCGGCAGAACAAACCGCGATCCGGTGCGGAACTCAGCCGATCTCTGCTAGGAAAATGTAGCCCGCGCCATAGATTGTCTTAATCAGCCGCGGGTTCTTGGGATCCTCGCCCAGCTTGGTCCGCAGGCGCGAGATGCGGACGTCCATCGCCCGATCAAAGCTGTCGCCGGCCGTGCCGCCCAGGGTTTCCAGCATCTGTGCGCGGGTGATCAGGCGGCGGGGATTGTCGGTGAACAGGCGCAGCACCTCTGCCTCGGCGTGGCTCAGCGGTGTCTCGATGCCGTCGGGCGCGGTCAGCAGGTAACGGTCGAAATCCGCCGTCCAGCCCGCAAAGCGCAGCGTCTGGGGGCGTTGGGTCGCGTTCTGGGACGGCCGTCGCAGGCGGGCGCGGATGCGGGCCACGACTTCGGCGGGCTCGAAGGGCTTGGTGATGTAGTCGTCCGCCCCCAGCTCCAATCCCGTCACCCGGTCCTGGACCTGCGCCCGTCCCGACACGATGATGATGACCGCCCCCGAATCCGATGCCAGCCGATGGACCAGCGCCAACCCGTCCCGGTCCGGCAGGCCCAAATCGATCAGGCAGGCATCCGGTGTAATGCGGCGCAGCGCGGCCTCGAACTCGGTCGCGCGACCGAAGCTTTGCGTGCGAAAGCCTGCCTGTTCCAGCGCGGCGGACAGGATGCGGCGGATCTGCGGCTCGTCGTCCAGGATCGCGATCAGGGGGGCGTCGGTCATGGCATCTCCTTTGCGGGGGCTGCCAGTGCGGCGGCCAGGCGCGGGGCCGTTACGGGCTTGGTCAGCACCGGCCCCGGCGCGCGGGCGCGCAGCGGATCGCCGGGTGGCAGCGAGGTCATCATCACCAGGGGTACCGTCCCCGCCAGATCCAGTCCCAGCCCGTCGCCCAGCTGGATGTCCGACAGGATCACCTCCAACCCCGGCAGGTCCGTCAGGGCGCGGGCCTCCGACAGGGACGCGGCCTCGATCACCGCATGGCCCAGCCCGGTCAGCTGGTCGCGGACCTGGGCGCGGATCTGGTCGTCATCCTCGACCAGCAGCACCATCCGCCGCGCCACGGGCCGCCAAGGCAGGCGCAGCATCACCTGCGCGCCCCGTGGCCCGTTCGACAGGCGCATGGTGCCCCCGACCATCTTGGTCTGGTCATAGACCATCGACAGGCCCAGACCCGATCCCTGGCCCTTCTTGGTGGTGAAGAACGGCTCGGTCGCGCGGGACAGGGCTTCGGGGGTGAAGCCGGGTCCGGTATCGCCCACCGTCAGTTCCAGCCAGTCGCCGCTGCGCCGCGCCTTCAGCGTGATGACCCCGGGCGGGGTGATCGCGCCATTGGCGTTCAGGATCAGGTTCAGCGCCGAATCCTGCAGCGCGCCGGGGTCCAGCAGCAGTTGTCCGGGCGGCAGGGCCACGGCCAGGTCCAGCCGCGTCCCCTCGGACAACGACGGACGGGCCAGCACCGCCAGATCGGACAGCAATGTCGGCAGGTCCGTCGGCTCCAGCGCGGGTTCGCGCGCGCCGGTGATCTGCGCCAGCCGGTCCAGAAGCGAGGCCCCGCGGCGGGCGGCCGCCAGCGTCGCCTGGACATCCTCGGCCGCGTCCGGTGGCAGGTCGCGGGCGGCCAGACGGGCCTGCAGGCCCAGGATGATCGTCAGCAGATTGCCGAAATCATGCGCCATGCCGCTGGTCAGCTGGGCGGCCAGGTTGCGCCGCGCGGCATGGGCCAGCGCCTCTCGCGACTGGACCTCGGCGCTGACATCGGTGGAGAGGATATAGACCCCCTGACCATCGCGGTCCGGCGTCAGCGCGATGCGGATGCGCCGGCCCGAGGTGGGGTGGGTGATCTCGAACACCTGGGGATCGCCCGCCAGCGCGCGCTCCATGAACGGGTGCAGGGTTCGCGCGGTGGCCGCCCCCAGGGCCTGTTCCAGCGTCAGCCCGACGATGTCGCCCTCGGCCCCCGGAAAGATCACCGGCAGCCGCCGGTTGGAGAAGGTATAGCGGAACTGCGCGTCCATATGCGCGATATGGGCCGGGACCATCTCGGTCACCTGGCGGGTGCGGGCCTCGGTCCGGGTCAGGATGCGCTGCGCTTCGGACAGGGCGGCGTTCGTCGCGGCCAGCTTGCGGTTCGCCGCAGCCAGCCGTTCGGCATTCAGCAGCACCTGTTCGGACAGCGCGTCCGACCGCGCCCGAAGCAGCGCTTCCTGGCGCTTGATGTCGGTGATGTCGGTATAGACGGTGACCCAGCCCCCTTGCGACAGCGGCGCGCCCTCGACCGCGACCCACCGGCCGTCGGCGCGTTCGCGTTCGAAGTAGTGGGGCTGGAACGTGCGGGCCTGGGCCACGCGCAGGGCGACGGCCTGTTCGGGGTCCTCGGTCGGGCCGTATTCGCCGCGCCGGGCCAGAAAGCGGATCGTGTCCTCGAAATGGCTGCCCGGCAGGGTCAGGTCGTCGGGCAGGTCGAACATTGTCTGGTACTGCCGGTTGGCCACCGCCAGTCGCAGGTCCGCGTCGAAGATGGACAGCGCCTGGCCGATCAGGTTCAGCCCCGACCGGGTCAGGTCGGCGCGAATCTCGGCCCGCGTGACGGGGTCGGGGTGGTGCATGGCGGTCTCCTCCGCCCGTTGGCCTAGCACCGGTGTGCAGCGTGCGAAAGCGTCGTAACATTTCGTAGGAATCGCGTAAAACTGGCGCAAGGTTTGGCGCCAATGGTATGTGTGTCGCGGGGCACGGGGAGGTGCCGCGCGACAGGGCGTCCGCGCCTTGAGGGAGGATACATGACCGTTCAGCACACGCCCCCGGGCGATCTGCAATCCGTGCCCGCGCTGCTGGCGCGCAACGTCGCCCGCTTTGGTGACCGCCCCGCCTATCGCGAGAAGGAATACGGAATCTGGCAAAGCTGGACCTGGACCCAGGCCGCGGACGAGATCCGCGCCCTGGCGATGGGGCTGATGGCGCAGGGGCTGGCGCCGGGCGATCACATGGCGATCATCGGGCGCAACCGTCCGGCGCATTACTGGGGCATGATCGCGGCACAGATGTGCGGCGCGATCCCGGTGCCCCTTTACCAGGACGCCGTGGCCGAGGAGATGGCCTATGTTCTGGAGCATTGCGGCGCGCGCTTCGTGCTGTGCGGCGATCAGGAGCAGGTCGACAAGGTGCTGGAGGTCGAGCAGACCACCGGCGCGCGGGCCCGCATCATCTATACCGACGGGCGGGGCCTGAGGAAGTACGACCATGCCAACATGGCGTCGCTGGCCGACGTGCAGGCGCAGGGCCGGGCGGGGGCCGCCACCTTGGGGCCGCGGCTGGACGCGATGATCGCCGGGCTGGATTACGACAGCACCTGCGTGATGCTGTACACCAGCGGCACGACGGGCAAGCCCAAGGGCGTGGTCCTGTCCAACCGCAACATCATCGAGACCGCCCGCAACACCGCCGATTTCGACCATCTGACCGAGGTCGAGGAGATCGTGGCCTATCTTCCGATGGCCTGGGTGGGCGACTTCATCTTTTCGATGGGCCAGGCGATGTGGTCGGGCTTCACCGTGAACTGCCCCGAGGGCGCACACACGATGATGACCGACATGCGCGAGATCGGCCCGACATACTTCTTTGCCCCACCCCGCGTCTTCGAAGGGCAGCTGACATCCGTGATGATCCGCATGGAAGATGCCAGCCGCCTGAAACGCTGGCTGTTCAAGCGCGGCATGGCGGTGGCGCATCGCGCGGGCCCCGCGTTGCTGGACGGCAAGACGGTCGGCTTGGGCGACAAGCTGGCCTATGCGCTGGGCAAGATCTTCGTCTTCGGCCCGCTGAAGAACACCCTGGGCCTCAGCCGCGTGCGCGTGGGCTATACCGCCGGAGAGGCGATCGGCCCCGAGATCTTTGATTTCTACCGCAGCCTGGGCATCAACCTGAAGCAGCTTTACGGCCAGACCGAGGCAAGCGTTTTTATCACCCAGCAGCCCGACGGGCAGGTGCGCTCTGACACGGTGGGCGTTCCCAGCCCCGGGGTCGAGGTCCGCATCGGAGAGAACGGCGAGGTCTATTACCGCAGCCCCGGCACCTTCGTCGAATATTACAAGAACGCCGACAGCACCGCATCGACCAAGGATGCCGAGGGCTGGGTCGCCACGGGCGATGCGGGCTTCTTCGAGGAGGGCAGCGGCCATCTGCGCATCATCGACCGCGCCAAGGATGTGGGCCGCATGGCCAGTGGCGCGATGTTCGCCCCCAAATATGTCGAGAACAAGCTGAAGTTCTATCCCAACATCCTGGAGGCCGTGGTCATCGGCAACGGCCGCGACTTCTGCACCGCGATGATCAACATCGACCTGACCGCGGTCGGCAACTGGGCCGAACGCAACAACATCGCCTATGGCAGCTATCAGGAACTGGCCGGCCACCCGCAGGTCTATGAGACCATCCGCGGCCATGTCGAGGCGGTGAACGAATCCGTCGCGCAGGACCCGATGCTGTCGGGCTGTCAGGTCCACCGCTTCCTGGTGCTGCACAAGGAGCTGGACCCCGACGACGGAGAGATGACCCGCACCCGCAAGGTCCGCCGCGCCGTCATCACCGAGAAGTTCCACGACCTGGTCACCGCGCTCTATGACGGATCGTCCAGCGTCCATACCCGGACCGAGGTCACCTACGAGGACGGCCGCAAGGGCGCCATCAGCGCGACCCTGCGCATCGAGGATGCCCGCGTCTTCGGCGACGCGGCCCGTCAGAAGGTAGCAGCCCAATGAACGCGATGACCCAGGACGGCTATGTGACCGCCGACGGCCGCCAGATCGGCCCCGTGGTGATGGAGCTGCGAAACATCACCCTGCGGTTCGGCGGCGTGACAGCCATCAAGGACATCAGCTTCGACATCCGGCAGGGAGAGATCCGCGCGATCATCGGCCCGAACGGCGCGGGCAAGTCGTCGATGCTGAACATCATCTCGGGGTTCTACAACCCGCAGGAGGGGCAGGTCATCTTCAAGGGCCAGCCGCGCCCGGCGATGAAGCCCTATCAGGTCGCGCGCCTGGGCATCGCCCGCACCTTCCAGAACATCGCGCTGTTCGACGGCATGTCGGTTCTGGACAACATCATGACCGGGCGCCTGAACAAGATGAAGACGGGCTTCCTGTCCCAGGCCCTGTGGTGGGGCGCGGCCGAGCGCGAGGAGAACGAGAACCGCGCCGTGGTCGAACGCATCATCGACTTCCTGGAGATCCAGAACATCCGCAAGACGCCCGTCGGCCGTCTGCCCTACGGCCTGAAGAAGCGGGTCGAGCTGGCCCGCGCGCTGGCGGCGGAACCGAACCTGCTGCTGCTGGACGAGCCGATGGCCGGCATGAACGTCGAGGAGAAGGAGGACATGTCCCGCTTCATCCTGTCGGTGAACGACGAGTTCGGCACCACGATCTGTCTGATCGAGCACGACATGGGCGTGGTCATGGACCTGTCCGACCGGGTGGTGGTGATGGATTACGGCAAGAAGATCGGCGACGGCACCCCCGCCGAGGTGCGCAGCAATCAGGCGGTGATCGACGCCTATCTGGGGGTGGCCCATGACTGATCCGATCCGTGCAGAAGTGAAAGGACGCGCCCCATGGACCAGCTGATCTTCGCCGCCGAGGTCGTGCTGAACGGCCTGATGACCGGAGTCATGTACGCGCTTGTGGCGCTGGGCTTCGTGCTGATCTTCAAGGCGTCCGGCGTCTTCAACTATGCCCAGGGGGTGCTGGCGCTGTTCGCGGCACTGACGCTGGTGGGCATCCAGAACGGCCAGGTGCCCTTCGCGCATCTGATCAACGCGGCCTTCGGCACCTCGCTGCACCATTTCGGCTGGACGGTGCCCGCGGTCCTGGCCGTGGCCCTGACCGCACTGGTGATGGTCGGCCTGGCCTTCCTGATCGAAAAGCTGGTCCTGCAGCACCTGGTGGGACAGGAACCGATCATCCTCTTCATGGCGACCATCGGCCTTGCCTATTTCCTTGAAGGCCTGGGCGACGTGATGTGGGGCGCCGACATCAAGACGCTGGACGTGGGACTGCCGCAGGGCATCTCGGACGGGATCGAGGCCGTCACCGCGCAATGGTTCGGCTATGGCTTCTTCATCGACCGGCTGGACCTGTGGGCCACGCTGATCGCGGCGATCCTGGTGGCCGCACTGGTGGCCTTCGCGCAATACACCAAGCAGGGCCGCGCCATGCGCGCCGTGGCTGACGACCACCAGGCGGCGATGTCCGTGGGCATCTCGCTGCGCTTCATCTGGGTGATGGTCTGGTCGATCGCAGGCTTCGTGGCGCTGGTCGCGGGCATCATGTGGGGCACGAAATCGGGGGTGCAGTTCAGCCTGTCGCTGATCGCGCTCAAGGCGCTGCCGGTGCTGATGCTGGGGGGCTTCACCTCGATCCCCGGTGCCATCGTGGGCGGCCTGATCATCGGCGTGGGCGAGAAACTGTTCGAATTCACCATCGGCCCGATGGTCGGCGGCGCGACCGAGAACTGGTTCGCCTATGTCCTGGCGCTGATCTTCCTGGTGTTCCGGCCCCAGGGCCTGTTCGGCGAACGCATCATCGAACGGGTGTGACCATGGCGCTTCTTCATTGCAGAAATACCCCGGGGGCGCGGGGGCTGGCCCCCGCCGACCGCGCTGAAAGGAACACCCGATGATCTATCGTGAGGCCGGCGACTTCAAGACCAGCTACCGCGACGACAGCCAGACCTTTCCGATCCGTCTGGACCGCTGGGGCTATTACGCGATCCTGGCCGTGGCCTTCGGGATCATTCCTTTCGTCATCAACGACTATTGGGCCAATGCGGTGCTTGTGCCTTTCCTGATCTATGCGATCGCCGCCTTGGGGCTGAACGTGCTGACCGGCTATGCCGGCCAGGTCAGCCTGGGAACCGGCGGTTTCATGGCGGTGGGGGCCTATGCGGTCTACAAGCTGATGACGGCATTCCCGGATGTCAGCATCGTCATCCACATCCTGCTGGCGGGCGGCATCACCGCCGGGGTGGGCGTCCTGTTCGGCCTGCCCAGCCTTCGGATCAAGGGCTTCTATCTGGCCGTCGCCACGCTGGCCGCGCAGTTCTTCCTGGTCTGGCTGTTCAACAAGGTGCCGTGGTTCTACAACTATTCGGCCTCGGGCCAGATCACCGCGCCGACGCGCACGGTGTTCGACCAGGCGGTGACCGGCCCGGCCGCGACCGCGCCCGCGAAATACCTCATCTGCCTGGTCTTCGCCTTCGTGCTGGCCTGGGTCGCGCGCAACCTGACGCGCGGCAGCCTGGGGCGCAAGTGGATGGCCATCCGCGACATGGACATCGCGGCCGAGATCATCGGCGTGAACCCCCTGCGCGCGAAACTGTCGGCCTTTGCCGTCAGCAGCTTCTTCATCGGCATCGCCGGCGCGCTTCTGTTCGCGGTCTATCTGGGGGCTGCCGAGGTCGGCGAGGCCTTCGGCATCAACAAGAGCTTCCTTGTGCTGTTCATGATCATCATCGGCGGCCTAGGCAGCATCTTCGGCAGCTTTGCCGGCGCGGCCTTCCTGGTGCTGCTGCCGGTGCTGCTCAAGAACTTCCTGGTCGGCAACATGGGCTGGCCCACCGACCTGGCCGCCCATATCGAGCTGATGATCGTGGGCGCGCTGATCGTGACCTTCCTCATCGTCGAGCCGCACGGCCTGGCGCGCCTGTGGCGCCTGGCCAAGGACAAGCTGCGGCTGTGGCCGTTCCCGCATTAACGTCAAGACCGGGCAACCGGCATCGCATCTCTGGGAGGAGACCCGCAATGAAACTGACCCTTGCCGCCTTGGCCACCACGATGATGGTCGCAAGCCCCGCACTGGCGGACCTGATCGTGCCGAACATGTCCTATCGGACCGGCCCCTATGCCGCGAACGGCATCCCCTATGCCGACGGCTTTGCCGATTACTTCACGCTGCTCAACGAACGCGACGGCGGAATCGGCGGCCAGCGCATCCAGGTCCCGGAATGCGAGACCGCCTACAACACCGAGAAGGGGGTCGAGTGCTATGAGTCGCTGCGCACCCAGAACCCGCTGGTCCTGAATCCGCTGTCGACCGGCATCACCTATCAGCTGATCCCGCGGATCACCCAGGACGGCATCCCGCTCTATACGCCGGGCTATGGCCGCACCTCGGCCAAGGACGGCTCTGTCTTCGAATGGGTGTTCAACGCGCCGGCGAACTATTGGGACGGCGCCTCGGTCGCGGTCAAGCATATCCTGGACCAGGAGGGGGGCGACCTGTCCGGCAAGAAGATCGCGCTGGTCTATCACAATTCGGCCTATGGCAAGGAGCCGATCCGTACGCTGGAGGAACTGTCCGAAAAGCACGGGTTCGAACTGAGCTTGCTGCCCGTGGACGCACCCGGCCAGGAGCAGAAGTCGCAATGGCTGCAGATCCGCCGCGACCGGCCCGATTACGTGATCATGTATGCCTGGGGCGTGATGAACCAGGTCGCCATCCAGGAGGCCGTGAACATCCGCTTTCCAATGGACAAGTTCATCGGCATCTGGTGGTCGGGCTCCGAGAACGACGTGCGCGCGGCGGGGGCCGGGGCCGAGGGCTACAAGGCGCTGACCTTCCACGGCGTGGGCCGCGACTATCCGCTGTACGAGGACCTGCAGACGCATGTCTATGACAAGGGTCTGGCGGCCGGTGCAGGCGATCAGGCGGGCAGCGTGCTCTATTCGCGCGGCGCCTATGCGGCGCTGGTGATCGCCGAGGCCATCGCCAAGGCGCAGGAGCTGGCCGGCACCCCCGAGATCACGCCCGCGCAGATGCGCGACGGCTTCGAGGCGCTGGACATCACCGCCGAGCGCATGGCCGAGCTGGGTCTGCCCGATTTCGGCGCGCCCATCGCGCTGTCCTGTCAGAACCATGGCGGCGACGGCTTGGCCCGCGTGCAGCAGTGGAACGCCGCCGAGGGGACGTGGTCGCTGATCACCGACTTCATCGAGCCGGATGCCGAGATCCTGGACCCGCTGATCAAGGAAGACAGCGCCGCCTATGCCGCCGAGGCGGGCCTGACCGCGCGCTGCAACTGATCCACGACCGGCGGCGGTCATCCCGCCGCCGGTTCCGCATCCAAGGGGGCTGCCCATGTTCGATACCCGGACCCAAGAGACGCTGCTGGACGTCAACAACATCGAGGTGATCTACAACCACGTCATCCTGGTCCTGAAGGGTGTCAGCCTGACGGTCCCCAAGGGCGGCATCACCGCGCTGCTGGGGGGCAACGGGGCGGGCAAGACGACGACGCTCAAGGCGATCTCGAACCTGCTGGCCAGTGAACGCGGAGAGGTGACCAAGGGCTCGATCACCTATCAGGGCGACGACATCACCGCGCTGGACCCTGCCGCCCTGGTGCGGCGCGGCGTCATTCAGGTGATGGAGGGGCGCCACTGCTTCGAGCACCTGACGGTGGAGGAGAACCTGCTGACCGGCGCCTATACCCGCCGCGACGGGTCGGCCGCCATCAAGCGCGATCTGGAGATGGTCTATGACTATTTCCCGCGCCTGCGCGAGCGGCGGAAGAGCCAGGCGGGATACACCTCGGGCGGCGAACAGCAGATGACCGCGATGGGTCGCGCGCTGATGTCGCGCCCGCAGATGATCCTTTTGGACGAGCCGTCGATGGGCCTGGCCCCGCAGCTGGTCGAGCAGATCTTCCAGATCGTCAAGGCCGTGAACGAGGGCGAGGGCGTCACCTTCCTTCTGGCCGAGCAGAACACCAACGTCGCGCTGCGCTATGCCCATCAGGGCTACATCCTGGAGAACGGGCGCGTCGTGATGGAGGGTCCGGCCGCGCAGCTGCGCGAGAACCCGGACGTCAAGGAATTCTACCTGGGCATGTCGGACGAGGGGCGCAAGTCCTTCCGCGAGGTGCGCAGCTATCGCCGGCGCAAGCGCTGGCTGGCCTGAGGGGGTCATCATGGGATATTACGACGATCTGGAAACGCGCGACGAGGGTCAGCGCGCCGAGGCGCTGGCCCAGGCCCTGCCGCTGGCGCTGAGCCGCGCCAAGCTGGCCCCCGCGATGGCGCGCCTTCTGCGCGACGTGGAGCCGGAGGCGGTGACCGACCGCGCCGCGCTGGCCCGCCTGCCGGTGATCCGCAAGGCCGAGCTGTCCGAGGCGCAGCGCAAGCAGCCCCCCTTCGGCGGCTATACCACCCGCCCCGCCGCGCAGTTCGACCACATCTTTCAAAGCCCCGGCCCGATCTATGAACCCGGTCGGCGCGACGGCGACTGGTGGCGGCTTGGCCGCTTCCTGCATGCCGCGGGCGTGGGGCAGGGAGACATCGTCCAGAACTGCTTCGGCTATCACCTGACGCCTGCCGGGATGATGTTCGAATCGGGCGCGCGGGCCGTCGATGCGGCGGTCCTGCCCGCCGGCACCGGGCAGACAGAACTGCAGGTGCGCGCGGCCGTCGACATCGGCACGACCTGCTATGCCGGCACGCCCGATTTCCTCAAGGTGATCCTGGACCGTGCCGACGAGATGGGCGAGGCGCTGTCCTTTACCAAGGCCGTGGTGGGCGGCGGCGCGCTGTTCCCGTCGCTGCGCCAGATGTATGCCGACCGGGGGATCGTCACGCGGCAATGCTATGCCACCGCCGATCTGGGCAACATCGCCTATGAGAGCGAGGCGATGGAGGGAATGATCGTGGACGAGGGCGTGATCGTCGAGATCGTGCGCCCCGGCACCGGCGATCCGGTTCCCGACGGCGAGGTCGGCGAAGTGCTGGTGACCACGCTGAACCCGGATTATCCGCTGGTTCGTTTCGCGACGGGTGACCTGTCTGCGGTCCTTGCAGGTACCAGTCCTTGTGGTCGCAGCAACATGCGCATCAAGGGGTGGATGGGGCGCGCCGATCAGACGACGAAGATCAAGGGCATGTTCGTGCGCCCCGAACAGGTGGCAGCCCTGGTCGCGCGCCATGCGGACGTGTCCCGCGCCCGCGTGATCGCCGATCGTCGCGGAGAGATGGACGTGATGACCGTCCAGCTGGAAACTGCGGGTCAGGGGGGCGACTATGCCGCATCGGTCATGGACACGCTGAAGCTGCGTGGCGACATCGAACTGGTGGCACCGGGCAGCCTGCCCAATGACGGCAAGGTCATCGAGGATCGCCGCAGCTATGAATAGGACGCATTTGATCCGTTAACTTGATCGAAACCTTTGACCCGGCGACAAGGATGCCTGACCGGAACGAAGGGTAGACATCATGGCTGCGGGCAAGGGGCTGAACGGGCCGTCCATCATCATCAAGCGCGTCGAGGCGTCGTCCGACGGCGGCCATCACGGCGGCGCGTGGAAGGTCGCCTATGCGGATTTCGTGACCGCGATGATGGCGTTCTTCCTGCTGATGTGGCTGCTGAACGCCACCACCGAGGAGCAGAAGACCGGTCTGGCCGACTACTTCGCACCGACGGTGATCCAGACGCCGAACGCCACCACCAGCGGCGGCGGCGACGGGACCGAGGACGGCGTCCGTCACGCGGTTGAGGCGCCGCTGCCCGACAGCGACAGTGCAGGCGACTTCGAGGAGGTCGCCCGCGCCGTCCAGGACAGCCTGACCGGCACGGGCGCCGAATCGTCCCAGCTGACCAACCTGCTGCAGCATGTCGTGACCCGCATGACCGACGAAGGGCTGGTGATCGAGCTGGGCGATCTGACCGACGCCCCCCTGTTCGTCGAGGACACCGCCCAGCCCCAGCCCGCCCTGGCCGAACTGATGGGAATCATCGCGCGGGTCATCCGGCATGTCAGGAACGATGTGGCGATCTCGGGCCATGTGCGCGCCTATCCCGAAACCCTGGTCGCGTCGCCGGTCTGGCCGCTGTCGGATGCCCGGGCGCATACGGTGCGCAACCTGCTGGAACAGCAGGGTTTCGACGGCAAGCGCGTGCAGCGGGTCAGCGGCTATGCGGACCGCAAGAACCGGCAGGGCAACCCGATGGACCCGCTGAACAACCGGATAGAGCTGATTTTACTCAGGTAGCCGTCGCGGTTAGCCTTATCTTAAGCGTTCACGGGCAGGGTGACGGACAAGACCGAAATCAGAAGGGTGTCTGTCCATGTCCATCTCCTCTGCGATGAATGCCGGCGTGTCCGGCCTTGCCGCGAACTCGTCGCGGCTGGGAACCATCTCGGACAATATCGCGAACGCATCGACCTTCGGGTACAAGCGCGTCGAGACCGACTTCAATGCGCTGGTCGTGGGGCAGGGGGCGGGCCTTTACACCGCAGGCGGCGTCCGCGCGTCGACGACGCGATCGGTGTCGCAGGACGGTGCGATCGTGACCACCTCGAATGCGCTGGATCTTGCGATGACCGGGCGGGGCATGCTGCCCGTGACGACCCTGAACGATGCAACCGGTGGGGGGACGCCGTCGCTGATGATGACGCGGACCGGTGCGTTCCGTCCCGATGCGGGCGGCTTGCTGCGCACCGAAAGCGGGCTGGTGCTGATGGGCTGGCCCACGGCCGCGGACGGCAGCATGCCGCTTGTCGCGCGCGACACGTCGGCCGCACTGCAGCCGATCCGCATCGAATCGAACCGCCCTGTCGGGGATCCGACGACGCAGGTGTCGCTTGGCGCCAACCTACCCGCAACAGAGACCCTGCCCACCGGCTCGGGCGACCCGCTGCCGCTGCGCGTCGAGTATTTCGGCAACCTGGGAACCTCGGAATCGCTGGACATCACCTTCACGCCCGACACCAGCGATCCAACCGGCATGTCGAACACCTGGACGGTCAGCATCAGCGACAGTGCCAGTGATCCCGCGGCCAACCCGATCTCAACCTTCCAGGTGACGTTCGACGACAGCCAGGGGGCGGGCGGCGCGCTGCTGAACGTCGTCGGCGGCGGCTATGATCCGGCAACCGGTGCGATCCCGCTGACCGTCGGGGGTGGCAACATAGAGCTTTCCATCGGCGTGCCGGGCGGGGCCTCGGGCCTGAAGCAGCTGGCGGCCAGCTTCTCTCCGTCGAACGTGGTCAAGAACGGCTCTCCGGTGGGGCAGCTGGTCGCGGTCGAGGTTGACCCGCAGGGCTATGTCAAGGCGACCTACGACACCGGTTTCGTCAAGGCGCTGTACAAGATCCCCGTCATCGACGTCCCGAATCCCAACGGCCTGGTGGCGGTCGAGGGGCAGGCCTTCAAGACATCGCCCGATTCAGGCGGTTTCTTCCTGTGGGATGCGGGCGACGGGCCGACGGGCGCCATCGCCGGCTATGCCCGCGAGGCGTCGACCACCGACATCGCGCAGGAACTGACGCATCTGATCACCACGCAACGCGCCTATTCGTCGAACGCCAAGATCATCCAGACGGTCGACGAGATGCTGCAGGAAACCACGAACATCAAGCGCTGATCCGCCCCGCAGGGGATCGGGTGAAGGAGGCCGGACATGAGCATTGCCAAGGCGATATCGAACGCGATGTCGGGGCTGACCGCCACCGCGCGCGGCACCGAGACGGTGGCGTCGAACATCGCCAACGTCATGACGCCCGGTTATGCCCGGCGCGACATGGTGGTGTCCGCCCAACTGCACGGCGGGGGCGTGCGCATCGACGGCATCACTAGGATCGTCAATTCCAGCCTGCTCTCCGAATCGCGCCTGGCGGCCTCGTCCGTCGGTGACGGCACCGCACGCGCGTCGTTTCACCGGTCGATGGAAAAGGTCATCGGTCTTCCCGGAGAGGCGCATTCCCTGTCGGGTGCGCTGACCGATTTCCAGGCCGCGCTCAGCAGTGCGGCGACGCGGCCCGATGACGAGATCCGCCTGTCGCAGGTCGTCAGCACGGCCTCGGCATTGGCAGACCGGCTGAACGCGGCGTCGACCGCGGTGCAGGGTGCGCGCAGCGCCGCGCAGCAGGGTATCACGTCCGACGTGGCGACGGTGAATGCCTCGCTGGAGCGGGTGGCCTATCTGAATGCGCGCATCTCCATCCTGCATTCCGACGGCAAGGATGCCACCCCGTTGATGGACGAACGCCAGCAGGTGATCGACCGCATCGCAAGCATCATTCCCATCCAAGAGGTCGCGCGCGACTCAGGCAAGGTCGCCCTGTTCAGCGCCGAGGGGGCGGTGCTGCTGGATGGCAGCGTGCCGGCCCGGCTAGGATTTTCAGGCGCGGATCAGGTGACCGCGGGCCAGGTCGTTGGCGCACCCCTGGAACTGCTGACCCTGAACGGGACGCCGGTCACCGCGGCGCAGATGCGCCTGTTCGGCGGCGGGTCCTTGGCCGCCAACTTCCAGATTCGCGATCAGCTGGCTCCGCTGATGCAATCGGAACTGGACGACATGGCCTTTGACCTGCACCAGCGTTTGGTCGATCCCGCCGTCGATCCGTCCCTCGGGGCTGCCGATGCCGGGCTGTTCACCGACGGCGGTGCGCGCGCGACCGCGGCGACGGTCGTGGGCCTGTCCGGTCGGATCGCGCTGAATGCGACGGTCGATCCGAGACAGGGGGGCCAGCTGTGGCGCCTGAGGTCGGGCCTGCAGGCGGCGAACGGCGAACCAACAGGCCAATCCGCGATCCTTTCGGCGCTGGTCCAGGCACTGGACGCCTCGCGCCCTGCGCAGGCGGGCAGCGGGTTCGAGGGGAACGGCACGCTGACCGCCCGGTTCGGGTCGGTCGAGTCGCGGGTGTCGACGCGGCGCGTCGAGGCCGAGGCCGACCTGACCATCCGCAGCAGCCGCCAGTCGACCATCGCCTCCAGCCTGATGGCCGAGGGCGTGGACAGCGACGCCGAGATGCAACGCCTGCTGCAATACGAACAGTCCTATGCCGCCAATGCCCGCGTGCTGGTCGCCGTGGACGAGATGATCAACCAGATCCTGAGGATGTAGCCGTGACCCTGAACAGTATCGGTGACCAAGCCCGCGCCTATGCGCTGCAGGTCGCCTCGAACCGGATCAAGACGACCCTGTCCACCCTGACCCAGGAGGTCGCGTCCGGGCAGGTCGCGGATGTGGGCCAGCGCGTTGGCGGCAACACCCGCGCCCTGAACGAGATCGAAGGCCGCATCCAGCTGGCCGGGCAGTTGCGCCAGAACGGTCAGGATGCGGGCATCCGGCTGCAGGCGGTGCAGGACATGTTCGACGCCGTCCGGCTCAGCACGACGGAGCTGGGCCTGGCCCTGGCCACCGACCCGTTCAACGACCAGGCCCTGCTGGGGACGCGGTCGACAGAAGTGGCCAATGCGTTCGATTCGGTGATCCAGAGGCTGAACGGCACGAACAGCAACCGGTACCTTTTGTCCGGAGAGGCATCAGACGTGGCCCCCCTGTCGGACGCGACCAGCATCCTGGACAGCCTGCAGGCCATCGTCGCGCCGCTGACCACGGCCGCAGACGTCGCGCAAGCGGTGTCCGACTGGTTCGACGCTCCGGCCGGGGGAGGCGGGTTTCTGGACACGGCCTATCACGGGACCCTGGGCCAGCCGCAGCGGATCACCGTCGGAGAAGGCGTCTCGGTCGAGATGCAGACGACCGGTGCGTCTGGCCCGGTGCGCGACCTGCTGAAGGGCCTGGCGACCGCAGCCATCCTGGACCGCGGTATCCTGGCGGGCAACGTGGCCGAGCGGAGAGAGCTGTTGTCCACGGGCGGCACCCTGATGGTCGCCGCGGACAGCGCCGTTCTGGGAGAGATGGGGCGTGTGGGCCTTGCCCAGCAGACCGTCGAGCGCGCGCAGGTTACCGGGACCTCGACCCTGAACACGCTGGAACGCGCCCGCGGCGACATCCGCAGCGCCGACCCGTTCGAGACGGCAGCAGCCCTGACCGAAGTGCAAAGCCAGCTCGAATCTCTCTATGCGGTCCAGGCGCGGCTGGCGAACCTCAAGCTGGTGGATTTCCTGCGATGAAGACAGTTTTGCAAGCACTGATCCTGTGGATGGCCGTGGCGACCTCGGCCCTGGCTGTGCCCGTGCGCATCAAGGATCTGGCCGATTTCGACGGCGTACGGGGCAACGACCTGGTCGGCTATGGGCTTGTCGTCGGCTTGGACGGGTCGGGCGACGGCATGCGCAATGCCCCCTTCACCGAAGAGATGCTGGCCGGCCTGCTGGAACGGCTTGGGGTGAACGTCACCGATGACGCCCTGAGGTCCAAGAACGTGGCGGCGGTGATCGTGACGGCCACCCTGCCGCCCTTTGCGCGGTCTGGCAGCAGGATCGACGTGAGCGTCTCTGCGATCGGCGACGCGAAAAGCCTGCTGGGCGGTACGCTGGTGATGACCCCGCTGAAGGCCGCGGATGGCAACATCTATGCCGTGGCCCAGGGATCGATCATCGCGGGCGGGGTCGCGGCGCAGGGCGACGCGGCCCGCGTGGTCGAGGGCGTGCCCACCACCGGAAGCATCCCGGTGGGCGCCCGTGTCGAGCGCGAGGTAGAATTCGATTTCGCCGGCATCGACGACATCCGCATCGCGCTGCGCAATGCCGATTTCACCACCGCCACGCGGGTCGAGGACGCGATCAACCGTGACTTCAACCGCCAACTGGCCGTGACGCTGGACAGCGGCACGGTCGTCGTGAACTTCCGCGGCTTGGGCGACGTGAACCCCGCCCGCGTCGTCGGCCGGATCGAGAACCTGCTGATCGAACCCGAAGACCGGGCCAAGGTGGTGATCGACCACAAGTCCGGGACGATCGTGGTGGGCGAACGCGTGCGCATTTCCCGGGTGGCGGTGTCGCAGGGCAACCTGACCCTGCGCGTGGCCGAGGCGCCGCTGGTATCCCAGCCCAACCCGTTTGCCGCTGGAGAGACAGTGACCGTGCCCCGCACCGCCGTCGACGTGAACCAGGAACCCGGCATCGGCTTTGTGGAGGTGGCCGGAGAGACCAACCTGTCGGATCTTGTCGACGGTCTGAATGCCTTGGGTGTGCGGCCTCGCGACATGATCGACATCCTGAAGTCGATCCATTCGGCAGGTGCCCTGCACGCGGACCTGATCGTCGAATAGCGATCAGGCGCGCAGGGCGCCGGTCAGCGCCGACAGCGCAAGGGCCGCCGTCCCGGGCCGCGTCTGCCGATAAAATCCGCCACGCCGCATGGCCATCATGGCCTGCGGCCCGGTGCTGTCCAGCATCCGGCCCAGATGCGCCAGCGTCGCGCGGCTGTCGGACGGAAGATCCAGGGGCAACAGGCTGGCGCGGTTGGCCCGCAGCCAGCCGCCGAACTGCCCGGCCATCAGCTTGCGCAACCGCGCGGCCAGCGCAGGCAAGGTATCGTTGCGCCCGACCTCGGATCGGGCATGCTGGCGGTACAGCAACCCGGGTTCCGGGTCGTGGATCAGCGTCGCGCCGTAGCCCGCGCTGACCTGATAGGCCCACCAGTCATGAGAGATCACCCCCGCCCGCATCGCATGCGGCGCGGCGTGCTGCAGCAGCGCCACGGCGTGCCGGTTGAACACCGAGGTGTTGCCCGCCATGCAGGCCTGGACCAGCGCGTTGCGAAAGCCCAAGGGACGCAGGAACCGGCGCGATGGTGCCAGGGGGCGCAGGTCCGCATCGGTGATGATGGTCCGGGCGGCGTAATGGGCGGGTCCGGCCAACCCCTGCAGGGCGGACACTGCGCGGGCCAGCTTGTGCGGCAGCCACTGGTCGTCCTGATCGCAGAACGCGGCCGATGCGTCGGGGGGCACGTGATTTAGCAGCGACAGGAAGTTCCGCGTGGCGCCCGCGCGCGGTCCGTCGACCAGGCGCACCTGTCCTGCGGGCCGATCCGCCGCGAACTGTTCGACGATCTGCCGGGTTTCATCGGTCGACCCATCATCGGACACGATCAGCGACCAATCCGCGTGCGTCTGTGCCGCGATGCTGTCCAGCTGCGTGCCCAGATGCGGCGCGCCCTGCCAGGTCGCCATCAGGATCACCACGTGATGCGCGTGCAACGGCCCCTCCGGAAAAGCAGACACCCGAAGCGGTCGCTCCGGGTGTCTGCGGTTCTGGCCCGAAGGCGCGGCAAGGGCAAGCAGGTCAGCCCGGCTGACGGGCGATATCCTCGATCAGGACGGCGGTGACGGGGGCATCCGTCGCGGCCTTGGCGGCCTGCAGCAGACCCTCGCGCAGGGTGACAAGGTTGCGATCCGCGGTGAAATTGTCGTCGAAACCGCCGGTATTGGCGTGGATCATCAGCTGGCGCAGCAGGGCGTCGCGCAGGATGTGCTCCTTCTTCGACAGCGCCTGGAGGTTGGCCCCGTCGGTCTGCAGGGTCACCGTCAGGATCATCACGTCGCGCAGGTCGCCCTGACGCATCAAGGGCACGAAGAACTGGGTCGGGAACTGGAAATAGGCGGCCTCGGTGGGGTCACCCCCGCCACCGTGGTCGCCGCCGCCGTGGTCTCCGCCCCCGTGATCGTCGCCGCCATGATCCTCGCCACCGCCGTGGCCGTCATCGGCGGGGGCCGCGCCGTGATCGTCCGCGGCTGCGGCCTCGGTTGCGGGATCGGCCGGTGATGCGGGGGCGCGCAGCATGTCGCCACCGAATGCGCCGCCGACCAAGGCCAGCACGGGCAGGGCGATGGGAATGAGTTTCTTGATCACGGGAACACCTTCAATAGGGCAGGACGATGTCGGCGATCTGCTGGCCATAGCGCGGCTGCTGCACATCGGTGATCTGGCCGCGGCCACCATAGCTGATGCGCGCACCGGCGATGCGGTCATAGGCGATCTCGTTGCTGCGATCGATGTCGGCGGGGCGTACGAAGCCGCTGACGGTCAGCTCGCGCAATTCGAAGTTCACGCGGACCTCTTGCGTGCCCTGGATCTGCAGCGTGCCGTTGGGCAGCGTGTCCACGACCGTCGCCGCAACCCGCAACGTCAGCTGATCGCGCCGCGAGATGTTGCCGTTGCCGCGATAGGATGACGACGACGACGCGTCGGCCAGGTTGTCGAAGCTGGCACCTTCGGGCAGCTTCTCGCCAAGACGCTGCGGAATGCCGACCATCTGCGGGATCGACAGGCTCTCGCTGCTGGCGCGGTTGCGACCGCTGCTGTTGCTGATCGTGGCCTCGTCGTCGATCTCGATCACGACGGTCAGGATGTCGCCGCGGATGGCCGCGCGACGGTCGCTGATCAACGAAGACTGGGTGCCGGCCCACAGCGAGGCCGCGGCCTCGGGGCGGCCCGAATCCAGCGGCAGGTTCAGGGGCGGATTGGTCATCGCCAGGAATTCCTCCGTCTCGCGGGGCGAGGTCAGTTCGGGCGGCTGGCCGATATTGGCGGCGCGCGAACAGCCCGCGGCGGCAAGGGCCAGGCACAGCAGATAGGCGGGTTTCATCGTCGTTCCTCTCAGTTGGTGACGGCCAGCGTGCCGTCCGGCATCACCTGGGCGGTGACCGTGCTGCGCGAGCCCATGTTCATGACGCGGATCAGTTCTCCGGCGGCGCCGTCCGACATGGCGCGCCCCTCGGTGTCGATCTGCAGGGCGCCCCGCTGAAAGCGCAGGCGCACGATCTGGTTGCGGCCGATCACGCGGGGCGCCTGCAGCATGTTGGCGTGCAGCGGCCGGCCTTCGTAGATGGTGATGCGGGTCTGCATCCCGATCGCGGCGGACGGGTCTGTCAGGCCGGGCCGGTCGCTGTCGATCACCGTCAGGTCGCCCGCCGCGATCACGTGCCCGACCGGCAGGGTGTGCGCCGCGCCCAGGGCGCCTGCGAAGGCCGCCCCCGGCAGCAGCGCCAGCATCACGATCAGCGCCCGCATCACCGCACCTGCGTCGTGGCGCCGAGCATCTGGTCGGCAGCGGTGATGACCTTGGCGTTCAGCTCGTAGCCGCGCTGCGCCTTGATCAGGTCGGTGATCTCGCGCACCGCATCGACAGAGCTTTCCTCCAGATAGCCTTGGCGCAGTGTGCCCAGGCCGTCCTGGCCGGGATTCACGACCTGCGGGCCGCCCGAGGCTGCGGTCTCGATGAACAGGTTGGACCCGATCGCCTCGAGGCCCTTCTCGTTGGCGAAACCGGCCAGGGTCAGCTGGCCCAGCAGCTCGGCATCGACCCGGTCGGCGAAATAGGCATAGACCTCTCCGCCGGCATTGATGGTGATGGCGCGGGCATCCTCAGGGATGGTGATGTCGGGGACGACGGGATAGCCGTCCGAGGTCACGATCTGCCCCTCGGGCGATCGCTTCAGCCCGCCGTCGCGGGTATACCCCGAGACCCCGGACGGCAGCGTCACCTCAAGATAGCCGTCGCCCTCGATGGCCAGGTCCAGGTCGCCGCCCGTCTGCGTCAACGCGCCCTGCTGCAGGTTCACGCTGACCGCTGTGGGGCGCACGCCAAGGCCCAGCTGGACCCCGGCGGGGATCACCGTTCCGTCGGCGGCGGTGACGCTGCCCGGACGGGCGGCCTGCTGGTAGTGCAGGTCCGCGAACTCGGCACGGCGGGCGTTGTAGCCGGTCGTGGACATGTTCGCGAGGTTGTTCGAGATGACCTCGACGCGGGTCTGCTGCGCGCTCATACCGGAGGCGGCGATCTGCAGGGCTCTCATGGTGGCTCCTTATCGGGTCATGGCGGTGATCGCGCCGCGGATCCGCTGATCCTCGCGATCCAGGAAGGTCTGGCCCAGCTCGTAGGCGCGCTGGACCTCGATCATGCGGGTGATCTCGAAGATCGGGTCGACGTTGCTGTCCTCGAGGAAGCCCTGGCGGATGCGGCCCTCCTCGACCAGCTGCGGCTCGCCCTCGACGGCGAAGCCGGTGCCGCTCTGGCGGGTCAGGTCGGTGCCTTCGGGCGGGGTGAACAGGCCGATGCGGCCAAAGGGCAGGCCGTTCGACGACAGCGTGCCGTCGGCACCGATGGCCACCGCATTGGCGCCCGCCGGCAGGATGATCGGCGCCTGACCCTCGTCCAGCAGACGGTGGCCGTCGGCGGTCATCAGTTCCCCCTCGGCCGAGGGGATGAAGGCGCCCGCGCGGGTCAGGCGCAGCCCGTCGGGCGCCTCGACCAGAAAGAACCCCTCGCCCTCGATGGCCAGGTCCATGCTGTTGTTGGTCTGCGTCAGCCCGCCCTGCTGCAGGTCCAGCAGGCGGCCGCGGGCGTGGGCCATCGACAGCGTGTCGCCCTGCCGGTCCAGCGCGGACAGGTGTTCGGCAAAGATCACCCCCTCGCGCCGGTAACCGGTGGTGTTGGCGTTGGCGATGTTGTTGGCCACGACGCGCATTTCGGCCATCAGGCCGGATTGCCGCGACAGGCTGGCATAGATTGCGTTGTCCATCTCAGCTGCCCGCGATCATGGGAATGATTTCGCCCAGGTAGAAATCCGCCAGGGCGGTGGTCATGAAGCTCATCGAGACCCAGAAGACGACCAGCATCAGCCCCACCTTGGGCACGAAGGTCAGCGTCATCTCCTGAACCGAGGTCAGCGCCTGGAACAGGCCGATCACCACCCCCGCGATCAGCGCGACCCCCAGAAGCGGGGCCGAGATCCGGACCGAGATCAGCAGCGCCTGGCGCAGCATGTCGAAAAGGACCGTCTCTCCCATCACGACGTTCCTTCCCTACACCGGCATCCGCAGGATTTCCTGGTACGCCTCGACGACCTTGTCGCGGATCGCCACGACGGTGTTCATGGTCAGCTCGGCCTCGGCGATGGTCTGGACCAGCTGCTGGGTGCTGGTCTGGCCGGTCATGGCGCCGGTGGCGACCTGGTCGACCTGGGCCATCTGGGCGGCGAAATCCTCGGCGACCTGCCCCACGCGGGCCAGGGCCTCCGATCCCTGCTGGGGGGCGACGGCCGTGCGGGCGGCGGAATAGGCGTTGGCGGCGTTCAATCCGGAAATCATGGGTCGGCCTTTCTAGCGGCGAAGAAGATCAAGAAGCGATCCGTTCATCTGACGGGTCTGTTCGAACATGCGCAGGTTGGCCTCGTAGCTGCGGCCCGCCTCGCGGGCGTCGGCCAGCTCGATCACCAGATCGACGTTGGATCCGTCGTAATAGCCGTCTTGGTCGGCCATCGGATGCGCGGGGTCATGGATGCGCGGCAGCGCCGATTGGTCCAGCTGCATGCGGCCGGCTTGGACCTCGCCCGTCGTGCGGCCGAAACGGACGGCCTCCTCGAAGGCCACCAGCTTGCGGCGATAGCCGGGCGTGTCGGCGTTCGCGATGTTCTCGGACGTGTGGCGCAGGCGTTCGGTCTGCGCACGCATCCCCGACGCTGCCATGCGCAGCGGTGAAATCTGATCGGTCATGGTGGTGGTTCCTTACCTGCGTCCCAGACTGGACCGCAGCAGATCCAGCCCCGAGCGATAGATGGTCAGCGAGCGGTCATGGCTGCTCTTGACCTCGGCGGCGCGGACCATCTCCTCCTCCAGCGACACGGAGTTGCCGTTCGGAGAGACGGGGCCCGCGACCTCGATCACCCGCGCCCCGCCGGGCGACCATTGCGGCGCATCCAGGTGGCGGGCGTTCGACACGCGCAGCGTGCCGCCCTCCTCGGCCTGCCGATAGGTCTCGGCAAAGGGCTGCAGGTCATGGGCCCGGAAACCGGGCGTGTCCGCGTTGGCGATGTTGCGCGCCACCTCGATGTGGCGGGCCTGCGTGTGCTGGCCCATCGCGCGGGCCATCCGCAGCATTTCGATCTTCTCAAACATGAGGCTTCTCCTCAATCTCGATAAACCCGGTCTTAACCCCAATTGGTTTAGAAACCGTTTCAGCCGCCGGATTTTCGACACGCGGTGAAAGGAGACCGGATGGACAAGCTTGAATCGATCGCGCGCCGGCTGTCGCAGCTGCGCCTGGCCACGCATTACGGTCGCGTGCAGTCGATCCGCGCGGGCCTGATCGCCGCCGAAGGGCTGAACGGGCGCGCATCGGTCGGCGACCGGGTGCGAATCGCCCTGCAATCGGGCGACCTGGGCGGAGAGATCGTGGGCCTGTCGCCCCGCGCCGCCCAGATCCTGCCCGAAGGCCCGATCGAGGGGCTGTCGGTCGGCGCCCAGGTGCAGCTGGACTTCGCGCCCCGAATCGCGCCCTGCGATGCCTGGATCGGCCGGATCATCGACCCGTTGGGCCAGCCCCTGGACGGTCGCCCGCTGACCCAGGGCCTGACGCGCCGCAGCTTTCGGACCGAAGCGCCGCCTGCCGCCACGCGCAAGCGCCTTGGGGCGCGGCTGGCAACCGGAATGGCGGTCTTCGATACGCTGCTGCCCATCGTCGCGGGACAGCGGATCGGCCTGTTCGCTGGGTCGGGGGTGGGAAAGTCCACGCTGCTGTCGCAGATGGCGCGCGGGGTACAGGCCGATGTCGTGGTCATCGCCATGATCGGCGAACGCGGTCGCGAGCTGCGCGAATTCGTCGAAAAGACGATGGGTCCGGAGGGCATGGCCCGCACGGTGATCGTCGCGGCGACCTCAGATCAGTCGCCGCTGATCCGGCGGCGCTGTGCCTGGGCCGCGATGGCCGTGGCCGAGCATTTTCGCGACCAGGGCCGCCACGTCCTGTTCCTGGCCGATTCGATCACCCGCTTTGCCGAGGCGCATCGCGAGATCGCCCTGGCCGCGGGCGAGCCGCCCAGCTATCGCGGCTTTCCCCCGTCGGTGTCGAACCTGATCATGGCGCTGGCGGAACGCACAGGCCCCGGCCCGGAAGGGTCGGGCGACATCACCGGCATCTTCAGCGTGCTGGTCGCGGGATCGGACATGGAGGAGCCGGTGGCCGACATCCTGCGCGGGACGCTGGACGGCCATGTCGTGCTGGACCGCACCATCGCGGAACGGGGCCGCTTTCCGGCGGTCGATGTGGTGCGGTCGGTGTCACGGTCGCTGCCCGATGCCGCCAGCGCGGTCGAGAACGCGGCCATCGGGCGTGCCCGTGCGGCGCTTGGCGCCTATGCCGAATCGGAACTGATGATCCGTGCGGGCCTCTATGCGCCCGGTTCGGACGCCAAGCTGGACGAGGCGGTGCGATTGTACCCCCAGCTGGACGAATTCGTGACGCGCCGCTGCCCCGGCATCGCGGACAGCTTTGCCGCGTTGGAGGCCGCGCTGCGCCTGCCCATGCGCGCGCGCGCGTGAAACCAAGCGGCGCCGCGTTGCGTTGGCTTAATCAATGTTAGAACGCAAGGGGGGACCATTGCGTCCAGAATCCCGATTTGCAACTGTCCGGCTGCCTTAGAAGGAGGGGCGGAATGGCGATTACCGAGTATTTTATCCGTTTCCTTCAACGACGTGACAGCTTGCCCGAACGCGATCTAGCCCGTCTTCGCGCCTTGCGCACCCAGCATGTCAGCTTCGCCTCCGGAGAGGTGATTGTCCCCGTCGACCGGGTGGCGAAACGCAGCTGCATGATGCTACGCGGCATGTCGGCGCGTTCGCACCGCCTGGTCGGGCGGCCCGATGAACGGGTGATCACCGCCCTGCACGTGCCGGGTGATTTCGTCGATCTGCACGGGTTCGTTCTGGCCGGGCTGGAACATTCCGTCGTCGCTGTCGGTCCCGCCGAGGTCGAGTTCGTCGATCACGACGAACTGGTCGAGATCACCGAGAATTTTCCGCACCTGACGCGCCTCTTGTGGATGGCGACGCTGATCGACGCGGCGGTGCACCGGCAATGGCTGGTCGCGGCGGCCTCGCTGCGCTCCAGCGCGCATCTGGCCCACCTGCTGTGCGAGGTCTATACCCGCCTGAACGCCGTCGGCGCCGCGGCCGACCATCAGTTCTCTCTGCCTTTGCTGCAACGGGAACTGGCGGATATTTTGGGATATTCACCGATCCACGTGAACCGGGCCGTGCGCGATCTGCGCGATCGCGGCCTGCTGCGCTGGTCGGGGGCCGATGTGTCGATCCTGGACTGGAAGGGCCTGGCGATGCTGGCCCGGTTCGACCCGACCTATCTGGACATGGAGCGTCAGAGCCGCTGAGGCGTCATTCGCACAGCCGCCAGCCGCCGTTCCGGGCCGCCATGTCCAGATGCAGGTGGTCGTCATGCGCGGCGTTCGATCCCGGTCCCAGAACGGTGGTGAACAGCAGGCATCCGGTCCCCTGCGCTGCCTTCTGAAAGCTTTCGGCGGCATCGCCGTCGCCTTGACGCGGCTGCACCAGCACGGGATCGCCATCGTCGAAGCGAAAGCCCATCACGTCGATCGCATTGCCATAGCCGTGTTCCGATGGTTTCGGGTCGGCCTCTCCGGTCCCCACGCGGTCGCGGCAGGAATAGGCCGGTCCGGTCTCCAGCGCGGTCAGGCGCGGCGTTTCGGGCAGAAGCCCCGCGGCAGGCTGCAGGAAATCCCGCGTCCACAACGCCAGCGACAGCGCGGCCGTACAGCGCATCACCGGCTCGCCCGACAGGGCGACGTCTGGCAGGATGCGGCTGACCTGCAGCGGACGGGCGATGCCGCAGTCGCGGTTGTCCGGGTCGGTCACGGAGGGCTGGGGGCGGAATTGCGCGCCCATCACCGACAGCGCCAGTCGGCAGGCGTCGTATTCCGCGTCCGTCTCGGCCAAGGTGAACCAGACCGGCGGGGGCGGCGGGCCAAAGGGCTGCGCCGCAGGTTCGTCCGGTACCGATTCGCTGATCGCATCAGGGACCGGATCCGGCGCGGGCGCCGGTTCCGCAGCTTCGGGCTTTTCGGGCGGGCGGTCGGCGGTCTGGGCGGTGTCAGGCTCTGCCTCAGGGGGGCGCTCCTGCGCCAGGGCGGGGACCACCGCCAGCGTCAACGCGATGATCGTCCCCGCCACGCGGATCATGGCTGCGCCTCTTCCAGAGGCGGGACGACGAACCCTTCGGGCAGCGCGCCGCTGAGGGCATCGCTGAGCGGATCGGGGGTCACGGGCGCGGCGGCATCCGGCGCGGCGGGGATGGCCGCTGGATCCGTGGCCGCGGGGGCTACCGGCGTCGGGGCAGTGGGGGTCGGGGTCGTCGGGGTCGTCGGGGCGACGGTGGCAGGCGCCTGAGGATCGGGCAGCGACAGCGGCAGCGCGGGGTCTGGCGTCGTGATCTGGTCGGTCGTGCCCTCGGGCAGCGCGATGTCGGCCACGGGCGGGCTGACCGCGGTGCCGCTGCCGGTCACGTCGGCGATGGTGACCCCGGCATCCAGGAACTGGACCTCGGTGCCGCCGATGGTGACCATGCCGGCCAGCTCCTCGGCATCCCAGTTGGTCAGGCGCACGCAGCCCATCGACTGGTTCGCGAACAGCTGCGACGGGGTGGGCGTGCCGTGGATGCCGTAGGTGGGCTTGGTCAGCCCGATCCAGACGGTGCCCACCGGCCCGTTCGGCCCCGGCGGGATGACCAGCGGACTGTCGTTGCCTTCCTGGCGGAAATTGACGTTGGGATTGTAGGTATAGTTCGGGTTGATCGCCACGGTCCGCACGTTGTGCGCCCCCTGCGGCGAGGGGGTGGCGCTGCTGCCGATGGTCGCTGGGTAATCCACGACCATCTGGCCGCGGGCGTTGTATCCGGCGACGCGGCGGTTGTCCTTGTCGATGATGATCCGCGTGACCTGGCCGCGCAGGCGGGGATTCGGCGCCATCACCTGGATGGTCGCGCCGGGTACCAGGGCCACGCCGGGGTTCAGGAACTCGATGAACTTCTCGTCCATGTGGAACCGCTCGCCCAGGCGCTCGGCGACGCTGGTATGGGCCATGGCGGGCATCAGCGCCTTTTCCGCGTAATCCGTGGGGATCGACGCGGCCAGCCCAGCGGCGTCCTCGGCGGTGACGACATAGGTCTGGGTGACGGGGCGCGTCGCGAAGGACTGCAGCAGATTCCAGACATGGGGGTCCATCACGCCGTCCTGGGGCAGGCCCGTGCGGCGTTCGAACGCCTTGATCGCGCTCTGGCTCATCCCGCCCTTGAACCCGTCGATGACGCCCGGAGAGGTCCCGGACCGGTCCAGCAGCAGCTGCACCTTGGCGGTCAGGGCCGACCGGCCCCGGGGCAGATCGCTGCCGTCATACTGCGCGGCCTCGATCTCGGTGGCGGTGAAGGGCAGGTCCGGGGTCTGGGCCGCGGCGGGCCAGGCCCAGCCCAGGGACAGGCCAAGGGCCAGCAGCAGCGGTCGGACGGGGTGGGGCGTCATGGGAAGCTCCGATGGTGAAGGCGCAACATCCGGCATCAGGCGGAAAACCGCCAGATAGCGCAGTGGTCACAATCAGGTCAATTCAAGGTTGCGTTCCGCAGTGCGGAATGGCAGCCTGCTAAGTGGAACTGGGAGGAGTTTTATCATGACCACACCGTCGTATCGCACGGCGCTAATGGCTGTCGGCCTGACCGCAGCCCTTGCCGCCCCCGCCTTGTCGCAGACCACGCTGATCTATGGCGAGCCCGGTCCCAACCGCGGCGCGCGCGCTGAGGCGACGCAGTGGTTCGCCGATCAGGTGGCCGAACAGTCGGGCGGCGACCTGATGCTGGACATCACCTGGGGCGGGGCGCTCTTTTCGGAAAAGGCCGCCGTCCAGTCCCTGCGCGACGGCGTGGCCGACCTGGGCAGCGTCATCGGCGTCTATTTCCCCCAGGACATGGTGGCCTACGGCATCGCCGACCTGCCGCTGGACAACCCTGATCCGTGGGTGGGCATGAAGGCCACCGATGCGCTGATGCGCAATAACGAGCAGATCAAGGCCAACCTGGCCGCGCAGAACCTAGTCTATGTGGGCACCTACACGACCTCTGCGGTGCAGATGGGCTGCAAGGGGCCGGCGGTGACCTCGGTCGACCAGCTGGCGGGCAAGAAGGTCCGCGGCGTCGGCGCCTATGGCCAGACCTTCCGCGACCTGGGCGCGACCCTGGTCGACATGAGCGTCTACGAGGCCTATCAGGGCATGGAGAACGGCCTGCTGGACTGCACCCAGACCTATTCCTACCTGGTCGCGGCGCTGAAGTTCGACGAGGTCTTCGACAGCTACACCTTCATCGACTGGGGCCAGGTCGGCGCGCTTGGCATCGTCATGAACAAGTCGATGTTCGATTCGCTGTCCCCCGAGCAGCAGCAGGTCATCATGACCGCAGGCGAGGGGCTGGCCGACGAATTCGGCCGCATCATCGAACAGGCGAACGCCGAATCGATCAAGATCCTGGAGGATGCCGGCAAGGAGATCGTCAGCTTCTCGGACGAGGATCGCGCGCGGCTGACCGAGGCGGGCCAGCCCTACCTGGACGAATGGGTCGCACGGGCGGATGCCGCGGGCCTGGACGGACAGGCGCTGCTGGACGAATACCGCGGCCTGATCGCGCAATACACGCAGGAGCTGGAAACGCAGGGTTATCCCTGGGAGCGCGGCTGATCCCATGCGCGTGATCGAACGGACACTTCTGGACCTGGCCGTCTTGGCGCTGATCGCGCTGGGGCTGGTGATCTTTGCTAACGTGGCGATGCGCGCGTTCTGGGGAACCAGCGTGCCCGATGCGATCATCCTGGTCCGCGAACTGATGGTCGCGGCCATCCTGCTGCCCATGGCGGCGGCGACGGCGGCGCGCAGCCACGTCGCCGTCACCTTCCTGTCGGACCGCATGCCGCCCCGCCTGCGCGCGACCCTCATCGTGCTGGGCCATGTCGTGGGCCTTCTGGCGCTGATGCCGCTGATCTATGCGTCCTGGCGGGTGGCCGGTCAGGCCTTCGCCTCGGGCGAGTTCTACTATGGCGACCTGAACCTGCCGCGTTGGCCGGGCGTGGCGCTGTTCATGGCCGGGCTGCTGCTAATGTGGGTGCGTCTGGCGATGCTGTTGGTGGGGGACCTGCGGCAGCTGCGCCACGGCGACGTGATCCTGGATGCCGACGGAAACGAGGTGAACTGATGGACCCGATGACGATCGGCCTTGTCGCGATGGCGGCGGTTCTGGTGCTGCTGGCGATGCGCGTGCCCATCGCGTTCGCCCTGGCGGGCGTGGCCAGCGTCGGCACGTTCCTGGTCTATGCCACGCGCACCGGCGCGTGGATGCCGGAACGGGCGCTGAACCCCACCAGCTCGGTGGTCTTCTCGAATTTCTTCGACCTGGTCCATTCCTATGATCTGTCGATGGTGCCGCTGTTCGTGGCCCTGGGCAACATCGCGTTCTATGCCGGCATCACCACGCGCATCTATGACGCGGCGGCGGTCTGGCTGCGGCCGGTGCGAGGCGGCGTGGCGATGGCATCGGTGCTGGGATGCGGCGGGTTCTCGGCCATCTCGGGGTCGTCGATCGCCTGCGCCTCGACGATGGGACGCATCTGCGTCCCCGAGATGCTGCGCATGGGCTATGACCCCAAGCTGGCCACCGCATCGGTGGCGGTGGGCGGCACCCTGGGATCGCTGATCCCGCCATCCGTGCTGTTCATCCTGTATGGCATCTTCACCGAGACATCGATCGCGCAGCTGTTTCTGGCGGGCATCCTGCCGGGCATCCTGTCGCTGGCCGGCATGCTTCTGGTCATCGCCTGGTGGGTGAACCGCGACCCGGACGCGGCCCCCCGCGGAGAACGCGGCGATGCCAGCCGGACCGATGCGGCCATCGCGGCCTGGCCCGCGCTGCTGCTGTTCGTGGTCATCGTCGGCGGCATCTATGGCGGCATGTTCACCGCGACCGAGGCCGCGGCCGTCAGCGTCGTGCTGACCACGATCATCGGTTTTGCCCAACGCCGGCTGACGATGGGCGTGATGTGGCGCGCCGTCCGCGAAAGCCTGGTGCAGACCGCGGCGATCTTCCTGATCGCGGGCGCCGCCAAGATCTTCGTCAGCTTCGTCGCGCTGACGGGCATGGCGGGGGCGGTCGTGGGCATGGTGTCGGACGCCGAACTGTCGCTGGCCATGCTGATGCTGGTCGTCGTGGTGATCTATCTGGTGCTGGGCATGTTCCTGGACCCGATCGGGATCATGGTCCTGACGCTGCCCTTCATGGTGCCGCTGATCGAGGGTTACGGCCTGAACCTGATCTGGTTCGGCGTCATCGTCGTCAAGCTGCTGGAGATCGGGCTGATCACGCCGCCCGTGGGCCTGAACGTCTTCGTCGTCAGCAACGTCACCAAGTCGGTGGGGATCGACAAGATCTTTGCCGGCGTCACGCGGTTCCTGGCCGTGGACATGCTGGTCCTGCTGCTGCTGATCCTGTTCCCCATCCTGTCGCTGCTGATTCCGGGGTCCATGTGATGACCCCGGCCCCGGACACGCGCCCCGATTATGAGGACGACCGCAACTTTGCCACCGCGCTGGCGCGCGGGCTGTCGGTGCTGCGGGCGTTCCGGACCGATGATGACGGGCTGAGCAACGCGCAGATCGCGGAACGCACCGGCCTGCCGAAATCGACCGTGTCGCGGCTGACCTACACGCTTGGCTGCTTGGGCTACCTGACGCAGCCGCAGCGCAACGACCGCTATCGTCCCGGCCCGACGCTGCTGGCGATGGGGCATGTGGCGGCGGCATCGCTGGCCTTCCTGGATTCGGCGCAGGGCATGATGCAGGCCCTGGCCGACCAGACCGGCACGCTGGTCCTGTTCGCGGTGCGCGACCGCGACAAGGTCGCCCTGATGCGCACCTGGCGGCCGCAGCGCGCGGCGTCGATCTGGCTGGAGGTGGGCCACCGCCTGCCCATCGCCGGATCGTCGTCGGGCCTGGCCCTGCTGGGCGCCACCACGCGCGAGGAATTCGCGGGCCTGCTGGCCGATCATCCCGAACCGCCGCTGGACGGCGGCACGCTGGAGGATCTGCGGCTGGAGGCGCGCGGCCAGCTGATCGCCAAGGGCTATACCGTGGTGCGCCAGGGGCTGCGCTATTCGTCCAACATCTCGGCGGTGTCGGTGCCGTTCCGGTCGGCGCGGCTGGCCGGCCCGGTGATGTTCTCCTGCGGGGCGCTGGACGACGTGCTGCCCGATGACCGCATCCATGCTCATGTCGGCCCCGTGCTGCGCGAAACGGTCGCCCGCCTGCAACGGCTGGTCGGTGCCGACGGCGTGCCCGCCTGGCCCGGCAGCCCGAATGACTGAGAGGTTTTCCCAGATGTCCGTATCCTATGCCCGCCAAGGCCGCATCGGCCTGATCACCATCGACAATCCGCCGGTCAACGCCACGGGCCATGCCGTGCGGCAGGGCCTGATGGACGCGGCGCGCGACTTTGCCGCGGACACAGGCGCAGACGCTGCCGTGATCCTGTGCGCCGGCCGCACCTGGGTCGCAGGTGCCGACATCTCGGAATTCGGCAAGCCTTCGCAGGCCCCGATCCTGCCCGACGTGATCGCCGCCATCGAGTCCCTGGACAAGCCCGTCGTCGCGGCGCTGCATGGCACCGCCCTGGGCGGGGGGCTGGAACTGGCCCTTGGGTGTCATGCGCGGATCGCGGCCCCCGGCACCCGCATGGGCCTCCCCGAGGTGACCCTGGGGCTGCTGCCCGGTGCGGGCGGCACGCAACGCCTGCCGCGCCTGATCGGCACCGCCGCCGCCCTGGACATCATTACCAGCGCCCGCCAGGTTCCCGCCGCGCAGGCGCTGGACCTGGGACTGATCGACGCGCTGTCGCAGGGCGATCTGACCGCGGACGCGATGGCGCTGGCCGAAACGCTGGCGGGCCAGCCGCCGCGCCGGACGCGCGATCTGCCCGCACCCGCCCCCGACCCGGATGCCGCGCAGGCGCTGAAGGCCACCCTGGCGCGCAAGCTGCCCGGCCAGATCGCGCAGGCGACGGCGGTGGACGTGGTGACCGATGGCCTGGCGCGGCCCTTCGACCAGGGCATGGCGATTGAGCGCGCGAGCTTTATGGCGCTGATGGACAGCCCGCAGCGCGCCGCGCTGATCCATGCCTTCTTTTCCGAACGCGCCGTGGCCCATCTGCCGCAGATCAAGGGCGTGGCACCGCGCCCCCTGGACCGGATCGGCGTGATCGGCGGCGGCACGATGGGCGCGGGCATCGCGGTGTCCTGCCTGCTGGCCGGGCTGGACGTGACCCTGATCGAACGCGACGACCAGGCGACCGCCCGCGCGCAGGCGACGGTCGGCGACCTGCTGGCGGGGGCCGTCAGCCGCGGCAAGCTGGCCGCGGCGCGCCGGGATGCGATCCTGTCCGGGGCATTCCGCACTGACACGGATTACGCGGCCCTTGGTCAGGCCGACCTGATCGTCGAGGCGGTGTTCGAATCGATGGAGGTCAAGGAACAGGTCTTTGCCACCATCGACCGCGTAGCAAAGCCCGATGCGGTGCTGGCGACTAACACGTCCTATCTGGACGTGGACCGCATCGCCGACGCGACACGCCGCCCGCGCGACGTGATCGGCCTGCATTTCTTCTCTCCGGCCCATGTCATGCGCCTGCTGGAGGTCGTGGTCGCAGACCGCACCGCCCCCGAGGTCGTGGCCACCGGCTTTGCCCTGGCCAAGCGCCTTGGCAAGATCGCCGTGCGCGCGGGCGTCTGCGACGGTTTCATCGGCAACCGCATCCTGTCGCATTACCGCGCGGCGGTCGATGCGATGGTGCTGGACGGTGCGTCGCCCCAGCAGGTCGACCGCGCGCTGACCGATTTCGGGTTCGCCATGGGCCCCTATGCGGTCAGTGACTTGGCGGGCCTGGACATCGGCGCGATGACCCGCCAGCGCAAGGCGGCCGACCGCCATCCGCGCGACCGTGTTCCGGTCTTTGCCGACCGCCTGTACGAACAGGGCGATCTGGGCCGCAAGACGGGGCGCGGCTATTACGTCTATGCCGACGGCAAGCCGCAGCCAAACCCGGACCTGCCCGCGATCCTGGACGCGGTGCGGTCCGATCTGGGCATCACGCCCCGCACCTTCGACGACGAGGAGATCGTCGCCCGCACCATGGCCGCGATGGTGAACGAGGCTGCCCGCACGGTGGCCGACGGCACCGCGCTGCGACCGCTGGACGTCGATGTGGTGATGCTGAACGGATACGGCTTTCCGCGCTGGCGGGGCGGGCCGATGCACTGGGCCGACGCCCACGGGCTGGACCGCATCCTGGCCGACATCCGCCGCTTTGCCGAAGACGACGACCATTTCTGGCAGCCCGCGCCGCTTCTGGCCGAACTGGTGGCCGACGGCCGCGGCTTTGCCGACCTGAACCAAGGAACCTCCGCATGAAACAGCCCGTGATCGTCTCGACCGCCCGCACCGCCATCGGGCGCGCGAAACGCGGCGCCTTCAACCAGACCCACGGGGCCGTGCTGGCCGGCGCCACCGCCCGCGCCGTGGTCGAGCGTGCGGGCATCGACCCCGCGCTGATCGAGGACAGCATCTGGGGCTGCGGCTATCCCGAGGCCGCGACGGGCGGCAACATCGCCCGTCAGGCGGTGATCCGCGCGGGCCTGCCCGACAGCATCGCGGGCGCCACGGTCAACCGCTTCTGCGCCTCGGGCCTGCAGGCGCTGGCGCAGGGCGCGCAGATGGTCGCCCATGAGGGGGCGCGCGCCGTGCTGGTCGGCGGGGTCGAGAGCATCTCGATGGTCCAGCCGCCCGTGCGCCATTCGCGCGAGGCCTGGATCGAGGCGAACCGCCCCGACCTCTACATGACCATGATCGAGACCGCCGACATCGTGGCAGCCCGCTATGGCGTCAGCCGCGAGGCGCAGGATGCCTATGCCGTCGAATCCCAGGCCCGCACGGCCGCGGCGCAGGCCGCCGGCATTTTCGACGACGAGATCATCCCGATGACGGTCACCATGTCCGTCACCGACAAGGCGACCGGCGAGACCGCCGACCGCGAGGTCACCATCGCCGCCGACGAGGGCAACCGCCCCGGCACCACGCTGGAGGCGCTGGCCAAGCTGGAGCCGGTGCGCGGCGCGGGCCAGTTCATCACGGCGGGCAACGCGTCCCAGCTGTCCGACGGGGCCGCGGCGCTGCTGGTCATGGAGGCCGACCTGGCGGCGTCGCTGAACCTGGAGCCGCTTGGCGCCTTCCGCGGCTTTGCCGTCGCGGGCTGCGCGCCCGACGAGATGGGCATCGGCCCGGTCTTTGCCGTGCCGCGCCTGCTGGAGCGCCACGGGCTGACGGTGGACGACATCGACCTGTGGGAGCTGAACGAGGCCTTCGCCAGCCAGTGCCTGTACAGCCGCGACACGCTTGGCATCGACCCGGCGAAATACAACGTGAACGGCGGGGCCATTTCCATCGGCCATCCCTTCGGCATGACCGGCGCGCGCACCGCGGGCCATCTGCTGCGCGAAGGCCGCCGCCGGGGCGCCAAATGGGGCGTCGTCACCATGTGCGTGGGCGGTGGCCAGGGCGCCGCCGGACTTCTGGAGATCTTCTGATGGACATGAGCTTTACCCCCGAGGAAACCGCCTTCCGCGACGACATCCGCGCCTTTCTGAAGGCCGAGCTGGACCCCGCGCTTGCCCGCAAGGTGCGGCTCCATCACGACCTGACCAAGGCCGAAATGGAGGGCTGGCACGCGAAACTCCAATCGCGCGGCTGGCTGGCCGGGAACTGGCCCCGCGAGTTCGGCGGCGCGGGCTGGACCGCGATCCAGCGCCACATCTTCGAGGAGGAATCGGCCCGCGCCCATGCGCCGCGCATCGTGCCCTTCGGCATCGCCATGCTGGGGCCGGTCCTGCAGAAGTTCGGCAGCAAGGCGCAGCAGGACTATTGGCTGCCCCGCATCCTGAACGGCGACGACTGGTGGTGCCAGGGCTATTCCGAACCCGGCGCCGGGTCGGACCTGGCCAGCCTGCGCTGCGAGGCCGTGCGCGATGGCGACCATTATGTCGTCAACGGCCAGAAGACCTGGACCACGCTTGGCCAGCACGCCAACATGATCTTCTGCCTGGTGCGCACCAATGCGACGGGCAAGAAGCAGGAGGGCATCAGCTTCCTGCTCATTGACATGGAGACGCCGGGCGTCACCGTGCGCCCCATCGTCCTGCTGGACAGCACGGCCGAGGTGAACGAGGTCTGGTTCGACAATGTCCGCGTGCCCGCCGCCAATCTGGTCGGCGAGGAGAACCAGGGCTGGACCTATGCCAAGTACCTGCTGACGCATGAACGCACGAACATCGCGGGCGTGGGCTTTGCCACCGCCGCGCTGGACAACCTGAAACGTGTGGCCAAGGCGCAGCGTCATCGCGGCCAGCCCCTGTCCGACGATCCGCTGTTCGCCGCCGAGATGGCGGGGGTCGAGATCGAGTTGATGGCCATGTCCACCACCAACCTGCGCATGCTGTCGGCGGCGGCCCAGGGCCAGGCGCCCGGCATCGAGAGCAGCATGCTCAAGATCAAGGGCACCCAGATCCGCCAGCGCCTGGATGCGCTGACCCGGCGCGCCTATGGCGGGCAGGCCATGGCCCTGACGCTTGAGGGGAACGAAGGCCCCGAGGGTGCCGACGAGGCCCTGGCCGCCAGCGCCACCTGGCTGAACAACCGCAAGCTGTCGATCTATGGCGGCTCAAACGAGGTCCAGCGCAGCATCATTTCCGGCGCGCTGGCGAAAGGATAAGCCCATGGACTTTCAGCTTTCCGACGACCACCGCATGCTGCAGGACAGCCTGCGCGGCATCCTGGCCCGCCATTCCGGCGAGGCGCTGATGCCCGCCCTGCAGGAGGCCGGCGTCCCCCAGGCCCTGCTGACCGAGGCCGAGGGCGGTTTCGACGGATCGGGCGCCGCCGTGGCGCTGATTTTCGAGGCCCTGGGCCGGGCGGGCGCGTCCCTGCCGCTGATCGGCACGATGATCGGGGCCGCGGCCCTGGCGCAGGCGGGCCAGCCTGCTGACGACGGGGCCACGATCGCGTTTGCCGATGCCGAACCCGGCACGCGTTACGACCGTGGCGTGGCGATCAGTGTCGATGGCGACCGCCTGACCGGGCGCAAGACCATGGTGGCGGGGGCCGAAGGCGCGGCGGCGATCGTCGTCACCACCGCCGATGCGCTGTGGTTGGTCGCGCCCGACGCGACGGGGCTGACCGTCCGCCCCTATCCGCTGATGGACGATCAGCGCGGCGCCGACCTGATCTTTGACGCCACCCCCGCCACGCGGCTTGGGGCCTTGGCCGATTTCGACGTGGTGCTGGCGCGCGGCGTCCTGGCCCATGCGGCCTATGCCTTGGGCACGCTGAGCGCGGCGGTCGATCTGACGCTGGACTATCTGCGCACCCGCAAGCAGTTCGGCCAGCCGCTGATCGCGTTCCAGGCCTTAGCGCATCGCGCCGCCGACCTGTCCGTCGAGGTCGAACAGGCGCGGTCCGCCGTCACCAATTTCGCGGGCCATCTGGATGCCGAGGCGCCGCTGCGCGCCCGGCACCTGCAGGCCTGCAAGGTCACCCTGGGCCGGGTCGCGCGGCTGGTGGCCGAAGAATCGGTGCAGCTGCATGGCGGCATTGGCATGACCGAGGAATACGCGCTTGGCGGCATGATCCGCCGCCTGCTGGCCGCCGACACAGCCATGGGCGACGCGGATTTCCACCTGGAGCGCTTCGCGCGCGGCGAGCCCGCCTTCGCATGACCCTGATCCACGGCGAAACCGGCACCCAGTCCCTGATCGGCTATGTCCTGGACGTGGGCTGCCGGGCGGGGGCGGTCTGCTGGCTGGATCTGGACGACCGCCATCTGAACCGTCAGGGCATCCTGCATGGCGGGCTGGCCGCGACCCTTCTGGACAGCGCGATGGGGGCCACGGGCAGCCTGACGGTCGATGCCACGGGCCGCCATCCCTTCACCACGCTGTCGCTGACGGTGAATTATCTGGCCCCGGGCCATCCGGGGCGCGTGACCGCCACGGGCCGTGTGACGGGCGGCGGGCGCGCCACCCTGTTCATCGAGGGCGCCTTGCGGCATGAGGACGGCACGCTGATCGCCACCGCGACCGGCGTCTTCCGCAAGACAAGGGCCGCCCCATGACCGACCTCACCAATCCGCATTGCGAAATCAGCGACCTGGGCGACCGCCTGGTGGTCGAGAACCGCAACGCCGCCCGCCGCAACGCACTGACGCCCGATTTCTACAAGGGCCTGCACCGCGCGCTGGAGCTGGCGACCGACAACCCCCGCATCGGCGCCGTGCTGATCATGGGCGAAGGCGATTTCTTCTGCGCGGGCGGCGATCTGACCATGCTGATCAAGGCGCAGGAGATGTCCGAGGATCAGCGCCGCGCCCGCATCGACGCGCTGAATGACCTGATGCGCGCGGTCGTGGCCTGCCCCCGCCCGGTCATCGCCGTGGTCGAGGGGGGCGCCGCCGGCGCGGGCCTGTCACTGGCTTTGGCCTGCGACATGATCGTGTCAGCCCGCGATGCGCGCTATACGGCGGCCTATGTGAATGCCGGGCTGGTGCCCGATGGCGGGCTGACCGCGGCGCTGACCGCCTGCCTGCCGCCGCAGATGGCCGCGGCCATGGCTCTGACCGGTCAGCCCGTGGGCGCCGAACGCCTGCACGCTCTGGGCGTCATCCAGGAACTGACCGAGCCCGGAGAGGCCATCATGGCCGCCATGGCCCTGGCCGACCGCCTGGCCGCAGGGCCCGCCGAGGCGCAGGCCGCGATCAAGCATCTGCTGACCGGCGCCCGCGCCACCCTGCTGGAGGCGCAGCTGACCGCCGAACGCGATGCGATGGCCACGGCCTTGGCCTCGCGCGAGGCGGCCGAGGGCATCACCGCCTTCCTGGCCAAGCGCCCCCCCGATTTCCGCCGCCTTCGCGAGGATTCATGACCCGTATCCACCAGCTGTTCGACGCCGCCCGCGCGGCCCATCCCGACCGTCCGGCCCTGACCGACGGGACAGGACGCACCCTGACCTATGCCGCGCTGGACGATCTGGTCCGGCGGACGCAGGCGGATCTGGCGGCGATGGGCCTGTGCCCCGGCGACCGGCTGCTGGTGGTGGCCGAGAATGCGGCCCCGGTGCCGGTCCTGCTGCTGGCCGCCAGCCGCATGGACGCGGTGCTGGTGCCCGTGAACGCGCGCATGACCGCGCCGGAGCTGGCCAAGATCGCGGCCCATACCGAACCGCGCCTGACCCTGTTCCTGTCCGATGTCAGCGAACCCGCGCGTGTCCATGCTGGCGATGCACGCGCCGTCACGCTGGCCGGGGCGGCACTGCATGTCGCGGGGCCGTTCGACGCCGTGCCGGAGCAGGTCGAGCCGCAAAACGCGATGACGGCGGTGATCCTCTACACCACCGGCACGACGGGCACGCCCAAGGGGGTGATGCTGACCCACGGGAACCTGATCTTTGGCGGGGAAAGCTCGGCCCGGTTGCGGGGGATGCAGGCGGATGACGTCATCTGGGGCGTTCTGCCGCTGACGCATGTCTTCGGGCTGACCTCGATGCTGGCCGCGGGGCTGGCCACGGGCGCGCATATCCGGCTGGAGCCGCGCTTTTCCGCCGCGCAGACGCTGGCCGCGCTGCAATCGGACGTGACCGTCCTGCCCGCCGTTCCGCAGATGCACGCGGCCATCATGGCCGAGGCGCGCGCCCAGGGGCTGGAGCGTCTGGCCCGCCCCCTGCGCTATGTCAGCAGCGGCGCGGCGCCCCTGGACCCCGACTGGAAGCGGCGGGCCGAGGCGTTCTATGGCATCGCGCTGCAGAACGGTTACGGCATGACCGAGACCACGGCGGGGGTGACCGTCACGAACAGCGCCATCGGCGACCCGGACCCGTCGGCGGGCCACCCGCTGCCGGGGGTCCAGATCGCGCTGGACGAGACGATCGGCCGCGAACCCGGCACCGGAGAGGTGCTGACGCGGGGTCCGCACATCATGCGCGGCTATTTCCGCAATGCGGAGGGTACGGCGCAGGTGCTGCGGGACGGCTGGATGCGCACCGGCGATCTGGGCCGGATCGACGCGCAGGGGCGGCTGCACATCGTCGGCCGCTGCAAGGAGCTGATCATCCGCGGCGGCTTCAACGTCTATCCGCCCGAGGTCGAGGCCGCGCTGAACGACCACCCCGCCGTGTTGCAGACCGCCGTGATCGGCCGCGCGCGCGAGGGGGGCGACGAGGATATCCTGGCCTTCTGTCAGCTGATTTCGCCGGATGCGGTGACGGCCGATGCGCTGGCGGCCCATGCGGCGGCGCGGCTGTCGGCCTACAAGCGGCCCACGCGGATCATCCTGACGGGCGCGCTGCCCGCGGCGGCGACGGGCAAGGTGCTCAAGCACCGCCTTGTCGCGCATTTCGCGGACCTGTTGGGTCTTTAGTCGTCCAACACCAGGCGGTGCATCGGCGGATAGAACTGGCGGGCAAACGACACAGGCAGCGAATCCAGCGTGTTGACCCGCTCGATCGTCATCACCGGCGTGCCCGGATCGATGGTCAGGTTCACCGCGCAGGACCCGCTGGCCCCTTCGGCCAGGATCGAAAAGCGGCTTTGCGTGACGGGCAGGCTGCGGGCCAGCCATTCCTGCGGCGGTTCATGCGCGAACAGGTGGAAATCGGGCAGGGCCAGCGCGCGGGGGTTCAGCCAGATCGCCTCGCAGCAATGCGGGCGGTCGTCGGCCAGATAGCGCGACTTGACCAGCAGCATCATGTCGTCGGCATCGACCTGCAGCGCCTGCATGGCGGCGGGGCTGGGGTTGCAGGGCAGGCATTCGGTCATCTGATAGGCATAGCGCGCCCCAAGCGATTCGATCTCGTCGCGCAGGACCGGCAGCGACAGGGTCGTGCGGCGGGACGTGGTGGCTGTCACGCGGGTGCCCACCTTGCGGCGGCGCTGGATGATGCCGCTGTCTGCCAACTCACGCAGGGCACGGTTCACCGTGGCGCGCGCGCAGCCCATCTCGATCGACAGCATCTGTTCGGTGGGGATCAGGCTGCCCGGCGGCCATTCGCCCGATCTGATCCGGCCCAGCACATCCGCGCGGATCGCCTGCCATGTGTTGAGTCGCCGCCGTTCGGCGTCGACGCCGGAAGAGCGGATCGTAACGGACGAACCTTGGGACAACTTGGCCATTTTGAAGAACTCGTGACATATACCTGTCCCGATTTGATAAATGATACGCACAAGAATGGAAGCTGTCCAATTCGCCATGCGACATCCCGGCTGGCCGCGGGCCGGGGAAAAACCCCGGGCGGACGGGCGCGCGACGCTTTCCTTTCGCAGGATGTCTGATAAATGCAGATCGTGCAAGCATGATGGCGGATTTTCGATGCGCTCGACCACCCATCCCTCGGTGACACCCGGACCCGCGACGCTGACATCCTGGGGCGTGCTGATGGCGATCAGCCTGTGCCACATGATCAACGACGTGATGCAGTCGATGCTGGCGGCCATCTATCCGCTGCTGCAGGTCGAGTTCGACCTGTCCTATGCCCAGATCGGCGTGATGACGCTGGCCTTCCAGGTCACCGCGTCGCTGCTGCAGCCGCTGATCGGGATGGCCACCGACCGCCACCCGCAGCCGCGGTCGCTGCCCTTCGGCATGGCCTCGACGCTGTGCGGCGTGCTGATGCTGGGCATGGCCGAGGGCTATGCCTGGCTTTTGTCGGGGGCGATGCTGATCGGCATCGGATCGGCTGTGTTCCATCCTGAAAGCTCGCGCGTGGCGCGGACCGCGTCGGGGGGGCGGTTCGGCACCGCGCAGTCGCTGTTCCAGCTGGGCGGCAATGGCGGGCAGGCGCTGGGGCCGCTGCTGGCCGCGTTCATCGTGGTGCCGCTGGGCCGTCCGGCCGTGGCCTGGTTCGCAGTCGCGGCCGCCCTGGGTGCCGCGATCCTGTGGCAGGTCGGCAGCTGGGCCGAGGATCGGCGCCGCGCCAGCACCGCCACCCCCGACCGTACCCTGCGCCTGCCGCGCGCGACGGTGATCCGCGCCATCGCGGTGCTGGCGGTGCTGGTCTTCACCAAGAACATCTACAGCGCCTCGATGAGCAGCTACTTCACCTTTTTCACGATCGACAAGTTCGGCCTGTCGACCCAGGGCGCACAGATCATGCTGTTCCTGTTCCTGGCGGGCATGGCGGCGGGCGTCATGCTGGGCGGGATCATCGGCGACAGGGTCGGGCCGCTGACGGTGATCTGGGTGTCGATCCTGGGCGCGCTGCCGCTGACGCTGGCGCTGCCGCATGTGGGGCTGGTGCCGACGGGCGTGCTGGCCGTGCTGATCGGGCTGGTGCTGGCATCGGCCTTTCCGGCCATCGTGGTCTTTGCGCAGGAGCTGGTGCCGGGCCGCACCGGCATGATCGCGGGGCTGTTCTTCGGCTTCTCGTTCGGCATGGGCGGGATCTCGGCCGCGGCGCTTGGGGTGCTGGCGGATGCGCAGGGGATCCGGTCGGTCTTCCTGCTGTGTTCGGTCCTGCCGGTGCTGGGGTTGCTGACGATCCTGCTGCCGCGCCGCAGCCTGGGCTGAGATGGGCCACCCGGTCGTCATCCATGTCGGCCCCGACGGCCCCATCGATGCGGCGCTGGTGCGGATGTTTCAGGCCAACGGCCATCGCGCGGTCTGCCATGACGGCGGGCGCCTGGCTGCGGACATCGTCTATGCGATGGGGCAGGGGACGCAGCCCCTGCGCGGCTGGCCCAACGCGCGGCTGATCACGGGGCTGTACCGCGACCGGCCCCATTGGCGCCCGACATTGCAGGCCTGGCGCTGCATCGCCTTTCTGCGCGACCGTCTGCCCGACGCGCTGTTCCTGCTGACCATCCCGCCCCGCCATCGCTGGCCCGAAGGGATGCAAGCGCATCTGGATGCGACGCGCGCCCTGTTCGCGGAAGACAGGCGGCTGATCACGCTGGACCTGACCGACAGCACCCCCGCGGATCTGGCTGCACGGCTGCGGCCGATGCTGGCGCTGGACCGGGGGCTGCCCGACCACTGGCCCGACCGCTGGCCCGTCCCGGACCCCGTCGTGGACCCGCCGCCGATGCCCAAGGCACCGCCGGGCTGGGCGCAGGATGTCGCGCGCTTCTGTCTTGCGGGCCTGGACCGCGGTGCGGCAGGCGGCGCGCAGGGGCTGTCGGGATTTGCCTGCCGTTGGGATGGCACCCTGTCGGGCAGCGGCGCGGTGACCGACGCTGCGGGCGCGCCGCGGCAGTTCACCCTTCTGACACCCCCCGGCCACCGCCCTCTGGCCCTGGCGCGCGAGGGGCGTCCCTTCAAGCTGATCCGGGCCGAGGGGGTGATCAACGACATCCTGGCGCTGGACCGCCGCGATCCGGTCTGGATCGACATGGAGGACAGCCGCTGGTTCGGCAGCCCCCAGGGCGCGCCCCTGGATCGTCCGGTCCTGTGCCACAACCGCCGGGCGGGGGCGGTGAACGCGGTCCTGTGGCCCCTGCCGGACCAGCACGCGATCGGCCTGCCGGGGTTCGATCCCGCCGCGCACGACGACGATATCCCCTGGGGCGACAAGCAGGACCGGCTGGTGTGGCGCGGCATGATCTCGGGGTCGGAAATGCGCGATGGGGTCAAGCCTGGCCCCGCCAGCCATGTCTGGCTGCAGCGGTTGGCCCAAGCCGCCACCCCCGCGGATCGCGAGGCCGCATGGCAGGGCCTGTGCCGCACCAACCGCATGGCCTTTGTCCGCCGGTTTCACGATCATCCCGATTTCGATGTGGGCATCGTCATGGCGCACGGTTTCCGGCAGCACGCCGACGACCCGCTGATCGCGCCCTATTGCCGCCCGCGCATGGGGCCGCGCGACTTTCGGGCCTATCGCTATCAGCTGTGCCTGTCGGGGTATGACCACGGGTCGAACTTCATCTCCGGGCTGGATCAGAACGGCGTGCTGCTGGCCGAGGATGACGGCTGGCAGGTGTTCTATTCGGGGCGCTTCCGGCCTTGGGAGCATTTCATCCCCGTCGCGCGCCACCTGACCGACCTGGAGGACAAGCTGGCCTGGGCCTGCGCCCATCCCGACGCCTGCCGTGCCATGTCCCGTGCCGCGCGCGCCGAGGCCGCGCATCTGCGCGACCCCGCCGCACGGGCGGACATGATGCGTCTGATCCTCGACGGGCTGGCTGCGGCGCGCTAGAACACCGCCATGAGCACGATCCGCATCGAACCCCTGACCGCCGCCGCCTTCGCCCCCTTCGGCGAGGTGCTGACCCCGCGCGCGACGCCCGACCGCATGATCAATGCGGGCCGCTGCGAACGCCACCATGCCCTGGCCACCGTCGAACGCGGCGGCGGAGAGGCGATCATTTCCCTTTTTCGCAGCCAGGCCGTCAGCCTGCCCTATGACTGCACGCTGCTGGAACGTCACTCGCTTGGGTCGCAGGCGTTCATGCCGCTTGGCGACCGGCCGTGGCTGTCGGTGGTCGCACCCGATGACGACGGCCGACCCGGCGCCCTGCGGGCGTTCCTGGTCCCGGCGCATACCGGCGTGAACCTGCATGCGGGAACCTGGCACGGCGTGCTGACGCCCTTGGACCAGCCGGCCGATTTCCTGGTCGTGGACCGCGAGGGGCCCGGCACGAACCTAGAGGAAGTGACCATCCCCGCGGTGCGGATCACCGCATGACCCCCGATTACAGCGTCGAGACCCTGGCCATGGCCGGGGGCGCGCGTCGCGTGGCGGGCGTGGACGAGGCCGGGCGCGGGCCGCTGGCCGGCCCCGTCACCGCGGCGGCCGTGGTGCTGGACCCGCAGAACATCCCTGACGGCCTGAACGACAGCAAGAAGCTGACCGCCGCGCGGCGCGACGCGCTGGCCGCCTGGATCATGGCGCATTGCGACTGGTCCGTGGCCCATGTCGATCCGGTCGAGATCGACGCCCTGAACATCCTGCGCGCCAGCCATGTCGCGATGTGCCGCGCCCTGGCCGGGCTGCGCCAGCCGCCCTGCCACGTGCTGATCGACGGCAACATGCTGCCCCGCGATCTGACCCTGCCTGCGCAGGCGGTGGTCAAGGGCGATGCGCGCTGCCTGTCGATCGCTGCGGCCTCGATCGTGGCCAAGGTGTTGCGCGATCGCATCATGGTGGATTTGGCGCAACAGCACCCCGGATATGGCTGGGACGTGAATGCCGGATACCCCACGCCAGGCCACAAACGCGCCCTGCTAGATCTGGGGATAACCCCACATCATAGGCGGTCGTTCAGGCCAGTCCACAACATCTTGTGTAAAGCCCCTTTGGTAAGTGACTGATTCGAAAAAGAAATTGACGGCGATTCGCATCTAAATCATCTTTGGGGACATACCAGACCGGCAAAAGCCGGCATTTCCCGAAGGCAGAGCATGACGAAAACCAAGGACCAGCGCGCGGATTCCGCGCGGCCATTACCGCTGAACCAGATTCTGGGTGGGGATTGCATCGAGATCATGAACAGCCTGCCCGCGGGCAGCGTGGACCTGATCTTTGCCGATCCGCCCTATAACTTGCAGCTGAAGGGCGACCTGCATCGCCCCGACAACAGCCTGGTCGATGCGGTGGACGATCACTGGGACCAGTTTTCCAGCTTTGCCACCTATGATGCCTTCACCCGCGACTGGCTTGCCGCCGCCCGCCGCCTGCTGAAGCCGAACGGCGCGATCTGGGTGATCGGCAGCTATCACAACATCTTCCGCGTCGGCGCCGAACTGCAGAACCAGCAGTTCTGGATCATGAACGACGTGATCTGGCGCAAGTCGAACCCGATGCCGAACTTTCGCGGCAAGCGCCTGACCAACGCGCATGAGACGCTGATCTGGGCGGCAAAGTCGGAAAGCTCGAAATACACGTTCAACTACGAGGCGCTGAAGTCGCTGAACGAGGGCGTCCAGATGCGCAGCGACTGGGTGCTGCCGATCTGCAACGGCGGCGAGCGGCTGAAGGACGCGGCCGGCGACAAGGCCCATCCGACGCAAAAGCCGGAATCGCTGCTGCACCGGGTGATCCTGGGCACGACCAACCCCGGCGACGTGGTGCTGGACCCGTTCTTCGGCACCGGCACCACCGGTGCGGTCGCCAAGATGCTGGGCCGCGACTATATCGGGATCGAGCGCGAGGAGGCCTATCGCGAGGTCGCGGGCCGCCGCCTGTCGCGCGTCCGCCGGCTGGATGCCGACGCCATCGCCACCACCCGCGCCAAGCGCGCCGAGGTGCGCATCCCCTTTGGGCAGGTCATCGAACGCGGCATGCTGCGCCCCGGAGAGGAGTTGTTCTCGATCGGTAACCGCCACAAGGCCAAGGTCCGCGCCGATGGGTCACTGATCGGCAACGACGTCAAGGGATCGATCCACCAGGTCGGCGCCGCGCTGGAAGGCGCGCCCAGCTGCAACGGCTGGACCTATTGGCATTTCCGGCGCGAGGGCAAGATGATCCCGCTGGACATTCTGCGCCAGCAGATCCGTGCCGAGATGGAGGGCGACGCCCCCCGGCCCAACTGAGCTTCACCCTTCGCCCGTTCCCCCCGCGCCATGCGCGCGGCCGGAACCACCTTGCCCCGCCATGTCCGCATGGCGGGGAATTTTCATCCGTCAGCCGTTCATCGACCGCATGAAGGCCGCGATGCTTTCGGCGTCGTCCTGGTCGGACCCGGCACGGTCGCGCCGTTCGGCCAGCCATTCCAGCAGCGATGCGGCCTCGCGGTCGGAAAACCGCATCTCCCAATCGCTGAACAGGCGCTGTTGCAGCGGGCCCTGGTCCAGCACCGTGAAGTTCAGGTGGCGGTCATCCTCGCGCAGCACGTCGATCAGCCGGAACAGGCGAAAGCGCGGCCCCTCGACCCATTGGAAGAACAGCCCGTCCTCGTGGTGCAGGCATCCGGTCAGCCCCGCCGCCCGGTTGCGGTCGCGCGCATGATGCAGGATGCGTTCCAGGTCGTCGCGTTGCATGCCGGGACGGGCCACGCTGCGGTACAGAAGATAGCCCAGACTGTCGCCCGCGGCGAAGTGATAGGGCTGCGCATCGCTGTGCATCAGCATCGAATCGTCGTTCATTCCGGTCGGTCCCTGTTACGGCTTGGGACATTTTTCCATTTTGTGCACACAATGCAAGGTTGCGCCCGGAACAAGCTGCGCAGCCTTTTAGCGATATTTGCCGGCCCCTGCGGCATGCGCGCTACAGCGCGTTGCGGGGCAGGGGCAGGGTGCCGCGGTTATAGTCGGTCCAGTCGGTGATCTCTGGATAGAACTGGCGCCGCCAGGCGCGCACGCGGGGGTTCATGCGCCGCCGCCACAGCGGCGGGACCATCGCCAGCAGCGTCATCGCCGGATAGCCCATCGGCAGCTGCGGCGCCTCGTCCGCACCATAGGTCTGCAGCAGCGGAAAGCGGCGGTCGGGCTTTGTATGATGGTCGGAATGGCGCTGCAGGTTGATCAGCAGCCAGTTGGTCGCGGTGTGGCTGGCGTTCCAGCTGTGGCGCGGGCGGACGGGTTCATAGCGGCCGTCCCCCAGATGCTTGCGCGACAGCCCGTAATGTTCGACGTAATTCGTCAGCTCCAGCTGCCAGACGGCGATCAGCGCCTGGAACAGGAACAGCCCCAGCCCGGTCCAGCCGCCCACGGCCATGGCCAGCCCCAGCATCGCCCCCTGCAGCACGCCGTAACGCCAGAAGGGGTTGCGGCGGTCCCAAGGGCTGCGGCCCGCGCGGGCCAGGAGCCGCGTCTCGGCCCGCCACGCGCTGCGGGGGCCGTCGATCAGGACGCGGGCAAAGAAGCGGTGGAAGCTTTCGTTGTAGCGGGCCGAGACAACGTCGCGCGGGGTCGATACCCAGCTGTGATGCACCAGCAGATGCTCGGTGCGGAAATGCGAATAAAGAACCGACGCCAGCAGCAGATCACCCAGCCAGCGTTCGGCCGGCGTCTTCTGGTGCAGCAGTTCATGCGCATAGACGATGCCGACGCTGCCCGACATGACACCGATGGCAAAGAACAGCCCAAGCGATTCCCACCCCGACAGGTGGTCCGTGCGCCCCGCAACCCACAGGCAGGCCAGGATCGTGGCCGCCTGCAGCGGGAACCAGATCAGCGTCACGGCGCGGTGCCAGAACAGCTGGTCGGTGGCAGTGTCCGGGTCGGGATTGGCCTCGTTCAGGCCCAGCACGCGGTCCAGTACCGTGGTCAGGTACCAGGCATAGATCGGCACGATCAGCCACCACATCCCGCCCCCCCAGGCCGCCAGCGCGACCAGGGGGATCAGGGCGACGGACAGCCAGAAGGGCGCCGCGGCGGGCAGGGGGGCATGGCTCATGCCGCGATGCTACCCCTGAAGATGCGGCTGCGCCATATCCCAGGCCTTGCGCATCAGCCCCGGCAGGGCGTCGCGGTCGATCTGCCGCAGGGGGACCAGTTCCCCGCGCGTGGGATTGCCCGTCAAATCGCCCAGCAGCACGGTCAGATCCAGCGTGAAATGCGTGAAGACATGGCGCACGGCGCCAAGGTCGCGCCAGTCGGCGGGGCCAGGTGGGGGCATGTCGCGCCCGTCCCATTGGGCCGACGGAAAGGCCAGCGTGCCGCCCAGCAGCCCCTTGGGCGGGCGGTGTTCCAGCACAAGCGCATCGCCCTGGCGCGCCAGCCAGACCACGCCCTGACGCGTGGGCTTGGCGGCCTTGGGGGTCTTGCGGGGCAGTTCGGCCGCGATCCCCTGGGCGCGGGCGTCGCACTGGGCCTGGACGGGGCAGATGACGCAGGCGGGGCTGCGGGGCGTGCAGATGGTCGCGCCTAGGTCCATCATCGCCTGCGCGTAATCGCCCGGGCGGGACTGCGGTGTCAGCCCGTCGGCCAGCGCCACCAGTTCCGGTTTCGCGCGGGGCAGGGGTGTCTGGACTGCGAACAGCCGCGACACCACGCGTTCGACATTGCCGTCCACCACGGTTTCCACCCGGTCGAAAGCGATCGAGGCGATCGCGGCCGATGTATAGGCCCCGATCCCCGGCAGCGCGGACAACCCGTCGCGCGTGTCGGGAAAGCCGCCCCGCGCCGCCACCACACGGGCGCAGGCCAGCAGGTTTCGGGCGCGGGCGTAGTATCCCAATCCTGCCCATTCGGCCATCACCTGCGCGTCATCGGCCGCCGCAAGGTCCTGGACCGTCGGCCACAGCGCGGTGAACCGCAGGAAATACGCCTTGACCGCCGCGACGGTAGTCTGCTGCAGCATCACCTCGGACAGCCAGACGCGATAGGGGTCGGCAGGGCCGCCGCCGGGGGGCACCCGCCAGGGCAGGCTGCGGGCATGGCGGTCGTACCAGTCCAGCAGGTCGGGGGCGATCACCTTGCTTTCACGCAATTATGTGGGCCTTTGCAAAAGGGCGCGCTTTCATCCGGGGGGATGGCTGGCTAAGAATGGCCGGGTGATAGCAGCAAAGGCGCCCATGGCCCACCCGTCCGACGCCCCAAAGACCAGGATCCGTCGTCGCAGCCGCGGCTTTCAGGCGGCGGCCACCCTGCTGGCCGACCGCGTCCAGAAGGCGGCCGAGGGGCGGGGATTTGCGGTCACCCGCCTGCTGACCAACTGGGCCGAGATCGCGGGCCCGCAGCTGGCCCCCGTCACCCGTCCGGTCCGCATCAGTCACGCCCGCACAGGCTTTGGTGCCACGCTGACGCTGCTGACCACCGGCCCCATGGCGCCCATGGTCGAGATGCAGCTGCCCCGGCTGCGCGACCGCGTCAACGCCTGCTACGGCTATAACGCCGTCAGCCGCATCACCCTGACGCAGACCGCCGCAACCGGCTTTGCCGAAGGGCAGGCGGCCTTTTCCCATGCGCCCCGCCCGGACCGCGCGCCCGATCCCGCGATCGTGGCGCAGGCCCGGGGGGTGGGGCAGCAGTTTTCCGATCCGACCCTTGCCCAGGCCATGGCGCAACTGGCGATGAACGTCGCCAGCCGCCGGACCTGACATGACATGCACGACCTGAAAGGACTTTCCATGTTTCTGCGATTTGCCGCAACCGCCGTCGCGATGACCCTGGCCGCCCCCGCCTTTGCGCAGGACGCCGCCGCGACCCCCGAAACCCTGCCCGACATCGCTCAGGGCGCCGAGGACGCGCCCCTGACCATCGTCGAATACGCCAGCTTCACCTGCGGGCATTGCGCGAATTTCCACGCCAACGTCTATCCGCAGCTCAAGGCGGAATACATCGACACCGGCAAGGTCCGCTTCGTGCAGCGCGACGTCTATTTCGACCAACCGGGCCTGTGGGCCGGAATCCTGGCGCGCTGCGGTGGCGACGACAAGTTCTTCCCCGTGTCCGGGATGCTGTTCGACGAACAGGAACAGTGGCTGGCCGGCGGTTCGGGCGACGAGATCGCGACGAACCTGCGCCGCATCGGCCTGAAGGCCGGGATGACCGAGGAACAGATGACCGCCTGCTGGGAGGACACCGCCAAGGTCGAACAGCTGATCGCCACGTTCCAGACGAACGCCACCGCCGACGAGGTCGAGGCCACCCCGACCTTCATCATCGGCGGAGAGAAGGTGTCGAACCAGCCCTGGGACAGCATGAAGGAAATCATCGACACCAAGCTGGCCGAGGCCGCCCCGGCCCAGTGACGCATCGCCCCGCAGGGCCCCGCGCGGGCCCTGCACGCACGCGATTGATTTTCGTCCGGCATGGTCGCAGGATCGGCGGGCGCGGAATTGACGCGCAGCACGGGGACAGTGTGTCATGATTCAGGAATTCAAGACTTTCATCGCCCGCGGCAACGTCATCGACCTTGCCGTGGGCATCATCATCGGCGCGGCCTTCACGGGCATCGTCAATTCGCTGGTCGTCGACCTGATCAACCCGATCCTGGGGTTGATGACCGGCGGGATCGATTTCACCGACAAGTACGTCGTCCTGTCCGGCAACGTGGCCGACGGGGCCAGCCTGGCCGCCGCCCGCGATTCCGGGGCGGCGATCTTTGCCTATGGCGCCTTCGCGATGGCGGTGCTGAACTTCCTGATCGTGGCCTGGGCGGTGTTCCTGCTGGTCAAGGGCGTGAACCGCCTGCAGCGCGCCGCGATGCGCAAGGAGGAGGCCAAGGAGACCCCCCCGGCCGGCCCCACCCAAGAAGAGCTGCTGGCGCAGATCCGCGACCTGCTGGCCGACCGCGCCAGCCCCGCCTGACGCCTACAGCCCCAGCACCGATGCCGGGGTGACGGCGTCCAGGCCCAGGGCCTCGCCCACCGGGGGCGAGGTCAGCTGGCCCTCGTGGACCGACAGCCCGGCGCGCAGATGCGCGTCATCGGTCAGCGCGCGGCGCCAGCCCTTGTCGGCCAAGGCCAGCAGATGCGGCATGGTCACGTTGCCAAGCGCCTGCGTGCTGGTGCGGGCCACCGCGCCCGGCATGTTCGCCACGCAGTAATGCACGATCCCGTCGACGTCATAGATGGGGTCCTGGTGCGTGGTGGCGCGCGACGTCTCGAAGCAACCGCCCTGATCGATCGCCACGTCGACCAGAACGGCGCCCTGCGGCATGGTCGACAGCTGGTCGCGGCTGATCAGCTTTGGTGCGGCGGCGCCGGGGATCAGGACTGCGCCGATCACCATGTCGGCCGTGCGGATCGCCTCGGCCGTGGCCGCGGCGCTGGCGAACTGGGTGGTCAGGCGGCCCATGAAGATGTCGTCCAGATAGGACAGGCGCGGCACCGACCGGTCCATGACCGTCACGTTGGCCCCCATGCCGACCGCCACGCGCGCCGCCGCGGTGCCCACCACGCCGCCGCCGATCACCACGACATTCGCAGGCCGCACGCCGGGCACGCCGCCCATCAGCATGCCGCGGCCGCCATTGGCCTTTTGCAGCGCCCATGCGCCGACCTGCGGGGCGAGGCGACCGGCGACCTCGGACATCGGGGCCAGCAGGGGCAGGCCGCCGCGCGCGTCGGTCACCGTCTCATAGGCGATGGCGGTCACGCCGCTGTCCAGCAGGTCGCGGGTCTGGTCCGGATCGGGCGCCAGGTGCAGATAGGTGAACAGGATCTGGCCACGGGCCAGCATCTTGCGTTCGGCGGCCTGCGGCTCCTTGACCTTGATGATCAGTTCGGCCTCGGCGAACACCGTCGCCGCGTCGGGGGCGATCGTGGCGCCGGCATCGACGTAGTTCTGGTCCGCGAATCCCGCGCCCAGGCCCGCGCCGGACTGGACCAGCACGTCATGGCCGCGCAGCACGGCCTCGGCGGCGGCAGCGGGGGTCAGGCCGACGCGGAATTCCTGCGGCTTGATTTCGGTGGGGCATCCGATCTTCATGGTCTCTCCTCCCAGAGCTGTGGTCCGATGATGCCCCGTTCGGCCCGCAAGGTGCTGCGAACATTCCCCCGATAGACGGATGATCGGCGAAGAAACCGCTGGCATCGGGACCGGTCTTCGAAGATTCTGCCGGCATGGCCGATCTTGACGCAATAGACCGACGAATCCTGTCCCTGCTCCAGACCGAGGGACGAATCAGCAATGCCGAGCTGGCGATGCGGGTGCATCTGTCCCCGTCCGCCTGCCACAGGCGCGTTCAGCGGCTGGAGGAGGCCGGTGTCATCTCGGGCTATGTCGCGCTGCTGGATGCGCGCGCCCTGCGCCGCCAGACGACGGTCTTCGTCGAGATCACCCTGTCGGGTCAGGCGGACGAGGTCTTGGACACCTTCGAACGCGGCGTGCGCACCATCCCGAACGTGCTGGAATGCCACCTGATGGCAGGCACGGCCGACTATCTGCTGAAGATCGTGGTCGAGGATACGGACGACTTCGCCCGCATCCACCGTCAGCACCTGTCGCGCCTGCCGGGAGTTGCCCAGATGCATTCCAGCTTTGCCCTGCGCACGGTGTTCCGGACCACCGCGATTCCCGTCTGATCGGCGTTCAGGGAACCCTGCGGGCCCGGATGCGCGTTATGCCGCCAGACAGACAACAGGAGACGCACGATGCTGAAGACTCCGTTCAAGGCCCTGCTGGTCGGTGGCCAGATCGCCGCAGCCAGCCTGATGGCCACGACCGCGATCGCACAGACCACCGTGATCGAGACCCCCGAATCGACCGTCATCGTCCCCGATGACGCGCTGGAGGAATCGCCGTCCGGCGGCTTCGTCTCGGAAAGCGACTATCCGCGGCTGGAAAGCCTGGAGAATTATGAGGCCATCGCCGACACCCTGTCCGACCAGGGCTATTCCGACATCTACATCCAGCGCGAGGGACCCATCCTGACGGTGACCGCACAGCGCGCCGGCGTGCCGACCGAGCTGGTCTACAGCACCGCCAACGGGCGGCTCGTCTCGGTGAATGGTGTAGAGACGCGTGCCGACCCCGAGACATCCTCGGCAGGCGATGATTCCGGCGCGGCGCCCGTCGGCACGGCAGGCGCCGTGGACGGCGGCGCGACCGATGACGGATCGACCGATGATGGCGCCACGGATGACGGTGCCGGTGATGACGGCATGGATGGCGGGGCCGGTGATGACGGTGCCGCGGATGGCGGTTCGGACGATGGCGCCGACGGCGGCGCGTCTGATGGCGGCACGGACGGTGGATCCGACGGCGGTGATTCGGATGGCGGTTCGGATGGCGGTTCGGACAGTGGTTCCGACGGCGGATCAGACAGCGGTTCCGATGGTGGATCAGACGGCGGTTCCGATGGTGGATCAGACGGCGGTTCCAACGGCGGTTCGGACAGCAACGGCTGATCGCGTCCCGGATTGACGCAGCACGAAAGAAAACCCCCGCGGCATGGCGCCGCGGGGGTTTTCAAATGACACAAGATCGCGTCGTCTTACAGCGCGCCTTCGCGCTGTGCCTTTTTACGGGCCAGCTTGCGGGCGCGGCGAACGGCCTCGGCCTTTTCACGGGCTTTCTTGACCGACGGCTTCTCGAAATGCTGCTTGAGCTTCATTTCGCGGAAGACACCTTCGCGCTGAAGTTTCTTCTTCAGAGCACGGAGCGCCTGTTCGACGTTGTTGTCGCGAACATTGACCTGCATGTGGTTGTCACCACCTTCCTAGGTTAGAGTTGATAGATTGCAGGAAGCGTCCCCCTAACAGGGGCGGGCGCAAATGTCCAGACGAGGTATGCATGACCAACACCGACCGAGACGCGCTGCTGGATGCCGCATTGGTCCATGTCCCCTTCGAGGGGATGAACGAGCGGGCGCTAACCGCGGGTGCGCGCGACATCGGCATGGATGCGGCCCTGATCCGGGTGCATTTCCCGCAGGGCGGCGCCGGACTGGCCGCCGCCTATCACCGCCGTGCCGACCGGGCGCTGCGCGAGGCCTTGGCCGCCACTCCGCTGGAGGGGCGGTTCCGCGACCGCGTGGCCCAGGCCCTGTGGCAGCGGCTGGAGCTGTCGGACCCCGAACTGGTCCGCGCCGGGGCCGCGACGCTGGCGTTGCCGCAGAATGCCGCCCTGGCCGCGCGGCTGGTCTGGGAGACCGCGGACGTGATCTGGACCGCCCTGGGCGATCGGTCGCAGGACGTGAACTGGTATTCGAAACGCGCGACGCTGACGGCGGTGATCTCGGCCACGGTGCTGTTTTGGCTGGGCGACGAGTCCGAGGGCCGCGCCGACACCCGCGCCTTCATCGACCGCCGCATCGACGGCGTGATGTCGGTCGAGACCGTCAAGGCGCGCCTGCGCAGCCTGCCCGGCGCCTCCAGGCTGGCCGATGCGGCCCTGGGCTGGATCCGTGCGCCCCGCGACCGGGCGCTGCCCGGCAAGACCCGATAAGGACGACTCCATGTTCCCCGACCAGATGACCGCCATCGAGATCGCAGGCCCCGGCGCCGCCGATCAGCTGCGCGCCACGACCCGGCCCGTGCCGGTTCCCTGCCATGACCAGATCCTGATCAAGATCGCCTATGCCGGCGTGAACCGTCCCGACGTGCTGCAGCGATCGGGCAGCTATGCCCCGCCGCCGGGCGCGTCCGACCTGCCCGGGCTGGAGGCCTCGGGCGAGATCGTGGGCCTTGGCGCGGGTGTCACGCGCTGGCGCAAGGGCGAACAGGTCTGCGCCCTGCTGCCCGGCGGCGGATATGCGGAATACGCGGTGTGCCACGCCGATCACGCGCTGCGCATCCCCAAGGGCCTGTCGCTGCGCGACGGGGCGTGCCTGCCCGAAACCGCCTTCACCGTCTGGTCGAACGTCGTCCAGCGCGGTGGGCTGACCGGGGGCGACCGCTTTCTGGTCCATGGCGGAACCTCCGGCATCGGCATGATGGCCATCCAGATCGCCCACGCCCTGGGCGCGCGCGTCTTTGCCACCGCAGGCAGCGACGACAAATGCGCGGCCATCACCGCGCTTGGCGCCACCGCCATCAATTATCGCAGCCAGGATTTCACCAAGGTGCTGGCCGAGGCGGGTGGTGCGGACCTGATCCTGGACATGGTCGGGGGCAGCTACATCCCCCGCAACATCAAGACGCTGGCCCAGGACGGGCGGCTGGTGATGATCGCCTTTCTGGAAGGCCCCAAGGTCGAGCTGAACTTTGCCCAGATCATGGTGAACCGCCTGACGATCACCGGGTCCACCCTGCGCCCGCAATCCGACGTCGCCAAGGCCGAGATCGCCGACCAGATCCGCAAGCGGCTGTGGCCGATGATCGCCGCCGGGTCGGTCGCCGTCACCATCGACAGCGAGTTTGCGCTGGCCGACGCGGCCGACGCCCATCGCCGGATGGAAAGCAGCGACCATATCGGCAAGATCGTCCTGAAGGTCGCGGGCTAGCGCACGGCCTCGATCAGCAGGCGGGGCGCGTTGCAGTCGCGGCGCGCGTCGGGCGCACAGGTCCGGGGTTCCAGGTCGCGGGTCAGGCAGATCCGCACCTCGGTCAGGGCGCCGTCGCGGCAGGCGATGGTGACGCCGTCGGCATCCAGGTCGGGATTGGCCTCCAGGAAGGCTTCCTCGATCACCGCGGGCGGGGCCGCGACGTCGCGGGCCAGATCATCCAGCACCGGCGGGATGACGATGCCCTCTGCCGCCTGCCGGGTCGCGTCGTAATAGCCCGCGGCAGACAGCCCGCTGCAGCGGCCGTGCTTTTTCCACTGATACCACGCCAGCCCGCCGGACCCCATCACGTCGGCCATCGCGGCGCTTTCGCGGCGCGACGGATCGCGTTCGGGCGTCGTGCAGTCCTGCGGCCAGCCGCGTTCGTATTGCGGCCACAATCCGTGGACCGAAAAGTCGCGTGCCGTGCCGTCGCGGCATTCGGGGGCGTCGCGGTCGTCGCCCGTCGTGCTGCACCAGGTCGGCTGCCAGGACAGCGCCAGCACGTAATAATCGAACTGCCCCGCGACGTCGCGGGCGGCAAGGGGCAAGGGGGGCAGCAGGACCGCGAGGGTCAGGAACAGGATGCGCATCCTGCGACAATAGCGACGCCCGCGCCGGCATGCACCGGCAAACGTGCGAATCCTCTTTTCCCCGGCCTCCGGAATCGGTATACGACCTGCCAATTCCCCCCGAAAACGAGGAATGGCGCAAGCCGAAGCCGTTTTTCCGGCCCTCGCCCCCATGTTCGGGACCAAGAGACACGCGAAGGAGACTGACATGAGCAAGCCGCTGATGGCCAAGGCCACCGCCGTCTGGCTGGTCGACAACACGACGCTCAGCTTCAAGCAGATCGGCGATTTCTGCGGTCTGCACGAGCTTGAGGTCCAGGGCATCGCCGATGGCGACGTGGCCGCGGGCGTCAAGGGCTATGACCCCGTCGCCTCGAACCAGCTGGACCCCGAAGAGATCAAGCGCGCCGAGGCGAGCCCGATCTATCGCATGCGCCTGAAGCACAACCCCGCCGCCGACGGCGAGGAAAAGCGCCGCGGGCCGCGCTATACGCCGCTGTCCAAGCGGCAGGACCGTCCCGCGGCGATCCTGTGGCTGGTCAAGTTCCACCCGGAGCTGGCCGATGCGCAGATCGCCAAGCTGGTCGGCACGACCAAGCCCACGATCGCGTCGATCCGCGAGCGGACGCACTGGAACAGCCAGAACATCCAGCCGATCGACCCGGTCGCCCTGGGCCTGTGCCGGCAGACCGAACTGGACGCGGCTGTCCAGAAGGCCGCCAAGAAGAAGGCCGCCGAAGGTGGCGTGATGACCGACGACGAGCGTCGCAAGCTGGTCAGCACCGAGACATCGCTGTCCATGTCCGAGGAGCCGCGCCTGCCCAGCGCGATCGCCGGGCTGGAGAACTTCAGCCTGTCGCGCGACGAGGACAAGCCCGAGCGGGAGCTGGACAAGGACACGTTCTTCAACCTGCCCGACACGGATGACGAGGGTGACGACGAGGACGATCACGGCAAGTCGCGCCGCTGATTGGTACCGCAGAGGATGAAAAAGGCCGGGCAATCGCCCGGCCTTTTGTCTTGGGATGGACACGCAGCTGCCCGCCCGCAACAACGATCGCATGAAAAAGGCCGCGCCGGGTTTCCCCGACACGGCCCTTTCTGCAAACGCCTGAGTGTCAGGCGCGGCCGCGCACCGCACGTGCGATGGCGATCAGGATACATGCACCCACGAAGCCTGCCAGCAGATAGGCGAAGCTGAAGCTTGCACCGGCCGCATAGAGGCCCAGAAGCGAGCCGAAGATGAAGTTGAACAGCACCGCGCCCACGATGCCCAGGATGATGTTCATCAGGAGGCCCATGTTGGACTTCATGAACTTTTCAGCAAGCCAACCGGCAATGCCCCCGACGATGATAGCTGCAAGCCAGCCCATGCCATTCTCCTTGATTGTCCCGGCCGACCCTGACGGTCGGCGCCTTCTGTGAGCGCAACGTGGCCTCCGGCCCCCGGTTCCAAGACGTCTTCGAAAATGTCAGACCGAGAGGCAGATATACTTCATCTCCAGATAGTCCTCCAATCCGTGATGGCTGCCCTCGCGGCCCAGGCCGGACTGCTTGACGCCACCGAAGGGTGCCACCTCGGTCGAGATGATGCCGGTGTTCACGCCGACAATACCGTATTCCAGCGACTCCTGGACGCGGGTGACGCGGCCGATGTCGCGGGCATAGAAATAGGCGGCCAGACCGAAGATGGTATCGTTGGCGGCGGCAACCGCCTGATCCTCGGTGTCGAAGCGGAACAGCGGCGCCAGCGGGCCGAAGGTCTCCTCGGTCGCGACCTTCATGTCGCGGGTGACACCGGTGACGATGGTCGGCTCGAAGAACAGGCCGTCCTTGCGCTTGCCGCCGGTCAGGACCTGGCCTCCGCCCTGGGTGATGTCACGGATATGCTCCTCGACCTTGTCGACGGCCTTCTGATTGATCAGCGGGCCGGTGGTGGTCCCCTCAGTCAGCCCATCGCCCACGCGCAGCTTCTCGACCGCGGCCTTCAGCTTGTCGGCAAAGGCGTCATAGACCCCGGCCTGGACATAGATGCGGTTGGCACAGACGCAGGTCTGGCCGTTGTTGCGGAACTTGGACGCCATGGCGCCCTCGACCGCGGCGTCCAGATCGGCGTCGTCGAAGACGATGAAGGGCGCATTGCCGCCCAGCTCCATGCTGCATTTCATCACCTGGTCGGCGGCCTGGCGCAGCAGCACGCGACCCACCTCGGTCGAACCGGTGAATGTCAGCTTACGGACCAGGTGGTTCTCGCAGAACTCCTTGCCGATGTCGCTGGCGCGCGACGACGGGACGACCGACAGGATGCCCTTGGGCAGGCCCGCCCGTTCGCCCAGCACTGCCATGGCCAGCGCCGACAGGGGCGTCTCGGCTGCGGGCCGCGCGACGAAGCCGCAGCCGACGGCCAGCGCGGGCCCGGCCTTGCGCGCGATCATCGCGTTCGGAAAGTTCCAGGGCGTGATCGAGCCGACGACCCCGATGGGCTGGCGGATGACGCTGATGCGCTTGTCGGCCTGGTGGCCGGGGATGGTCTCGCCATAGACGCGCTTGGCCTCCTCTCCGAACCATTCGATGAAGCTGGCGCCATAGGCGATCTCGCCCTTGGCCTCGGCCAGGGGCTTGCCCTGTTCGGCGGTCAGGATGGTGCCCAGGTCGTCCTGGTTGGCCATCATCAGGTCGAACCATTTGCGCATGACCTGGGCGCGGTCCTTGGCCGTGCGCGCGGCCCAGTCCTTCATCGCCGCCGCGGCGGCATCGATGGCGCGGGCAGTCTCGGCCCGGCCCAGATCGGCCACATGGGCGATGACGTCGCCGCGGGCGGGGTTGGTGACCTCGAACGTGGCGCCGTCATCGGCGTCGACCCATTCGCCGCCCACGAACGCACGGGTTTCCAACAGCGAGGGGTCGCGAAGAAGGCTTTTCAGATCGGTCGGCTTGGTCATGGCGTCCTCGGGGTGCATTTCGGTTGCGGCATGTGAACATGCCCGGCGCGGCAAAGTCAAAGCCGCCGCGGGGCCGGTCGGTGCCGACGATGACGGAAACGTGAAGCGGGCGTCGCAACCGGGGGCGGGGTTTGGCGTTCGGCCTGCAATCGCTAAGCTGTCCCTCTTGGCGATCTCTCGGGGGCGGTGCGCTGGTCGCGCCGCCCTTTTTCTATCCGAACCGCTGTTGCCAGCTGGGTTGCAGGTCACCCGGCCGCGCCGCGGCGCTGTGCACGCCATGCGCCACGGCACGCGCCAGCACGCAGGCCGCCGCATGGCCCAGGACGAACGCATCGCCGACGGGGTCCGCCAGGGGCCGTGCGCCCGCGGACACCGCAAAGACCAGATCGCCGTCCAGCGGCGTGTGGCTGGGCACCAAGGCGCGGGCCAGGCCGTCATGCGCGCCGGTCGCCATGCGCTGCAGCCCGGCCTTGTCCAGCGCGGCATCGGTCGCGACGATGGCGATGGTCGTGGCCTCGCCAAGGCGCTTGGCCGGGGCGGGTTCATGGGCGGCGGAAAAGCGCGCGGGCAGGCCCATGCCGCCGAACTCGGCCTCCAGCTCCCACGGGGCTGCCCAGAAATGGCGGCTGTCGCCCACGGTCGCCTGCCCAAGCGCGTTCACCACGACCAGCGCGCCGACGGTGGCCCCACCCTGCAGCACCGCGGATGCCGACCCGACCCCGCCCTTCAGCGTGCCGGTCAGCGCACCGGTGCCCGCGCCCACCGATCCCATCGCGCAATCCACCCCCGCCGCGGTCCAAGCCGCGGCGCCAAGCGCGGGATAGGGATTGGCGTCCCATCCCTTGTCGCCGCCGTTCAACAGGTCGAACACGATCGCGCCCGGCACGATCGGCACCCGCGCCGGGCCCACGGCAAAGCCGCGCCCCGCCCGGTGCAGCGCCGCCATCACCCCGTCGCAGGCCGCAAGGCCGAAGGCCGACCCGCCGGCCAGCACCAGCGCATCGACCCCGCCCACCAGCTTGTCGGGCGCCAGCAGGTCGGTTTCCCGCGTCCCGGGCGCGCCGCCCATCACGTGGACACTGGCCGCAAAGGGCGCATCGCCGGTCAGCACGGTGACACCGGACCGCAGGGCGTCGTCCTGGGCGTGGCCCACGCGCAGCCCGGCCACGTCGGTGATCCGGTTGCGCGGGCCCCGGATCATGCCCGCGCCCTGAGCGCCGCGTCGCGCGTCTGGGTCAGGGTCGCGCCAGGGGTCAGCGCCTCGGGGTCCAGCCGCAATTCGATCACGGACACGCGGCCCGACAGGCGGGCGCGTTCAAAGGCGGGGGCGAAATCCTCGTCCCGCTCGACCAGCTCGCCATGGCCGCCATAGGCGCGGACCAGGTCGGGCAGGTCGGGATTGAACAGGTCGGTGCCCGACACGCGCCCCGGATAGTGGCGCTCCTGATGCATCCGGATCGTGCCATAGCGGCCGTTGTTGGCCACGATGACGATGGGCGTCGCGCCGTACTGGGCAGCGGTCGACAACTCGTTCACGGTCATCTGCAGGCAGCCGTCCCCCGCCAGGCAGACCACGGTCCGGTCGGGATGGGTCAGGCTGGCGGCGATGGCCGCGGGCAGGCCGTATCCCATCGACCCCGACGTGGGCGCCAGCTGCGTGCCGTGGCAGCGCCAGCGGTAATAGCGGTGCAGGAAGCTGGCATAGTTCCCCGCGCCGTTGGTGACGATCGCGTTGGCCGGCAGGTTCTGCGCCAGCCAGCCCACCACCTGTTCCAGCCGCAGCGCGCCGGGCGTGGGGCGCGGGGTCTGCCAGTCATCATAGGACGCGCGCAGCCGGGCCCGCCAATCGGACCAGCGCGTCGTGGGGGCGGGCAGGTCGGCCAGCGCGGCCACCACGCGGCGTGGATCGGCGACCAGGCCCGGATCGGCCCGCCACAGCGTGCCCAGCTGGTCGGGGTCGGGATGGACCATGATCACGCGGGCATGGGGACGCACCGGGTCCATCGCGCTGTAGCCCCCGGTCAGCGTGTCCCCCAAGCGCGAGCCAAGCGACAGGATCACGTCCGCCTCGCGCAGCGCCGCGGCCAGCGCGGAGTTCATGCCGACGCCCAGGTCGCCCACGTAATGGGGCAGACGGTTGTCCATGCGGTCCTGGCGGCGGAAGGGCACGGCCACAGGCAGATCCCAGGCGGCGGCAAAGCGGGCCAGGTCCTCGGCCGCGTCCTGCGACCACTGGCTGCCGCCAGCGACGACAAGCGGACGCCGTGCCGTCGCCAGGGCGTCGGCCACGGCCTCTACCGATTGCGGCGCGACATAAGACAGCGGGGCCGGGGCGGGGGCCAGGTCGGGAATGTCGGCCTGGGCGGACAGCATGTCCTCTGGCAGGGCCAGGACCACGGGACCGGGTCGGCCCGACATCGCCACGTGAAAGGCGCGGGCCGCGTATTCGGCGATGCGGTCGGTCGCGTCGATCTGGGCCACCCATTTCGCCAAGGGCGCGAACATGGCGCGGTAATCGACCTCCTGAAAGGCCTCGCGGTCCTGGTCGCCGCGCGCGATCTGGCCCACGAACAGGATCATGGGGGTGCTGTCCTGGCGGGCGACATGCACGCCGGCGCTGGCGTTCGTGGCCCCCGGTCCGCGGGTGACGAAGGCCACGCCGGGCCTGCCGGTCAGCTTGCCGGTGGCCTCGGCCATCATGGCCGCGCCGCCTTCGTGGCGGCAGACGATGTTGCGGATGCCGCTGTCCACCAGCCCGTCCAGGGCCGCCAGGAAGCTTTCGCCCGGAACCGAGAACACCCGCGTGACGCCGTTGGCGCGCAGCGCCTGCACCAAGATCTGACCGCCATGCCGCATCGGCTACCCTTCCGTGAATTCGATCTGGCGCACGCGGACATGGCGCAACGCCTCGACCATGAATGCCGTCATCAAGCCAAAGTGCAACAGCCCGTTGGCCGCCGCCAGCCCGCCCAGGATGCGCCAGTCCTGGGGCATCAGCACATCGCCATAGCCAAGCGTGGTGAAGGTGACCAAGGTGAAGTACATCGCCTCCTCGAAGGTGGCGAAGACGCCTATCTGGTGGAACGCCACCGCCCACAGCCAGACCGACGCCGTGACCATCGCCAGCACCGCCAGGCTGGTCGCGACGATCACCAAAGCCAGCTTGGGCCGATGGGGCGCACGGGCCAGCCAGCGGGCATTGCGTGAGAATGCCGTCTCCAGCGCCCAGATGGCCAAGGCGGCCATCAGCACGCTGATCACCATCAGCACCGATCCGAACGCAATCTGACCCAGCATGTCCCCCCCCCGCGACAGACCTAGCGCAGGGCACGGCCATCGCGCAACGCATGCCTTTACAGATGCACCCGCCGCGCCTATCTGACCTGCCATGGCCAAGGATGACGACAGCAAGAACTACAAGGTGATCGCCGAGAACCGGCGGGCCCGGTACGACTATGCCATCGAGAGCGATCTCGAGGTGGGGATCATGCTGACCGGATCCGAGGTCAAGTCCCTGCGCGTGGGCCAGTCGAACATCGCCGAAAGCTATGCCTCGGTCGAGGGCGGAGAGCTGTGGCTGATCAACGGCTATATCGCGGCCCTGTCGCGGGCCGGCGTCTTCGGCCACGAGGAGCGGCGCCGCCGCAAGCTGCTGGTGAAATCGCGCGAGCTGGCCCGCCTGTGGCAGGCCACCGCGCGCGAGGGCATGACGCTGGTTCCGCTGGTGATGTATTTCAACCACCGCGGCATCGTGAAGCTGAAGATCGCCGTCGCCAAGGGCAAGAAGAACCACGACAAGCGCGAAACCAGCGCCGCCCGCGACTGGAATCGTCAAAAGGCGCGCCTGCTGAAGCAGGGATAGGCCATTGCAGCCCTGGCCCCCGGCCTGTAGATCGGGGCGGCACAAGCCAAGGGGGACGGCGATGGACGATCCGAAGACACTGGTCTCGACCGACTGGCTGGCGGCGCATCTGTCAGATCCCGACCTGCGCATCATCGACGCCAGCTGGCACATGCCCGCCACGGGCCGCGACGCACGGGCCGAATACGACGCGGGCCACATCCCTGCCGCGCGCTTCTTCGACATCGACGCGATCAGCGACAAGCGCTCCGCCCTGCCGCACATGGCCCCCCCGCCCGAGATGTTCATCAGCCGCCTGCGCGCGATGGGCGTGGGCGACGGGCATCAGGTGGTCATCTATGACAATTCCGACGTGCGCAGCGCCTTTCGCGTCTGGTGGACCTTCCGCCTGATGGGCAAATCCGACGTGGCCGTGCTGGATGGCGGCCTGCCTAAGTGGCGCGCCGAGGGCCGCCCGACCGAGGACATGCCCCCCGTCATGCGCGACCGCCACATCACCGTCCAGCGCCAGGCGGGCCTGGTGCGCGACGTGACCCAGGTCGCCGCGGCCAGCAAGCTGGGCGACCCGCAGATCGTCGATGCGCGCAGCCCCAAGCGGTTCCGCGGCGAGGTGCCCGAGCCGCGCCCCGGCCTGCGCGCCGGCCACATCCCCGGTTCGCGCAACCTGCCCTTCGGGCGCCTGTTCAACGCCGACGGCACGATGATCGACCCCGGCGCGATCCGCGTGGCCTTTGCCGAGGCGGGCATCGACCTGTCCAAGCCGGTCATCACTACCTGCGGCAGCGGCGTGACGGCGGCGGTGCTGTCCTTCGCGCTGGAGCGAGCGGGCCATCGCGACCATTCGCTTTACGACGGCAGCTGGACCGAATGGGGCAGCTTCGCCGACCTGAACATCGCAACCGGAGACGCCTGATGCTGACCGACTTGAAAGCCCAAAGCCCCGACAAGATCCTGATGCTGATCGAGGAGTTCAAGGCCGACACCCGACAGGGCAAGATCGACCTGGGCGTGGGCGTCTACAAGGACCCGCAGGGCGTCACCCCGGTCATGCGCGCCGTGAAGGCCGCCGAACAGCGCATCTGGGAGAGCCAGACCACCAAGGCCTATACCGGACTGGCGGGCGAACCCGACTATCGCAACGCGCTGGCCACGATGGTGCTGGGCGATCTGCCCGCCGACCGTCTGGCCTCGGTCGCCTCCGTGGGCGGCACGGGTGCCATCCGTCAGGCGCTGGAACTGGCGCGGCTGGCTAATCCGGGTGTGCGGGTCTTCGTGTCGAATCCGACATGGCCGAACCACCTGTCGATCATGGCCTTCATGGGCCTGCCCTATACCGAATACCGCTATTTCGACGCGGAAACCCGCGGCGTCGATTTCGACGGCATGAAGGCGGACATCGCGCAGGCAGGCAAGGGCGATGTGGTCCTGCTGCACGGCTGCTGCCACAACCCGACCGGGGCGAACCTGACCCTGGAGCAATGGTCCGAGGTCGTGGCGATCCTGCAGAAATCGGGCGCGATCCCGCTGATCGACCTGGCCTATCAGGGCTTTGGTGACGGGCTGGACGCGGATGCCGAGGCCACGCGCCTTGTCGCCCGCAGCCTGCCCGAGGTGCTGATCGCGGCGTCGTGTTCCAAGAACTTCGGCATCTACCGGGAACGCACCGGCATCCTGATCGCGCTGGCCGACACCACCAAGGGCCGCGACCTGGCGCAGGGGTCGATGGCCTTCCTGAACCGCCAGAACTTCTCGTTCCCGCCGGACCATGGCGCGCGCATTGTCAGCACCATCCTGATAAACGACGCGCTGCGCGCCGATTGGGCGGCGGAACTGGAGGAGGTCCGCAACACGATGCTGGGCCTGCGCGACCAGCTGGCGGCCGAACTGCGCGATCTGTCGGGCAGCGACCGGTTCGACTTTATCCGCCATCACCGCGGCATGTTCTCGCGCCTTGGCGCGACGCCCGAACAGGTGCAGCGCCTGAAGACCGATGCGGCCATCTACATGGTGGGCGATTCGCGCCTGAACATCGCGGGTCTGAACCGCGACACGGTGCCGGTCCTGGCCCGCGCCATCATCGACGCCGGCATCTGATCCGGGCGGGCTGGCGCGTCAGCGACGCGCCAGTGCCTGCTCGATGTAGTCGCGCAGGTCCTCGACCTCGTTGCGGCTGTCGCGCAGGCCGTCCATCGCATCGCGCAATTCGGCCTGCGTGCCCGCCAAGCGGGTGGTCAGCGCCGCCTCGCGTTCGGCCAGGGCGGCCACGGCCTCGTCGCGCTCTTCCTCGACCTCGTGCAGCTGCTGGGCCATGCGGTCCAGCTCGGACATGTCGGCACGGGCAGGGCGGGCGACGCGATGGACCAGCCAGCTGGCGATCCAGCCCAGCACGAAGGCCCCGAACAGAATCAGGGCGGTCACGGCTATGAATTCGGATCTGTTCATTCGTCTGTCGCTTCGTCTTGCGCGCCTGCCTGCTCTGCGACGCTGTCGGGACGCGGGCCGGGGCGGGGGGTGTCGTCATCGGGCGTCAGCACGGGCACCCTAAGGTTTTCCTCGCGTTCGTCCAGCGTCTGGAACTGTTCCGCGACGCCCACGGTCATCGGCACCATCCCGGACGCGGCACGGCTGTGGGGCAGTTGCGGGCCCTGCATCTGCGCCGCCTGGTCGGGCAGCTGCGGCCCCTGCATCGGCGGCAGGCGCGGGCCTTGGGTCAGATCCTCGGCGGGGTCCGGGTCGACCTCGGCGCCGGTGACGCCGGCGATGGTGACCGGGGCGGGGATGGTGTCGGCATCCAGAGGGTGCGGCGACAGCAGGCGGAACTCGATCCGGCGGTTGATCTCGCGGCCTTCCTCGGTCTGGTTGGTGGCGACGGGGCGGCTTTCGCCATAGCCGCGGGCCGACATGTTCGCCACGCTGATCCCGGCATCGGCCATCGCCGAGACGATGGCCTGCGCGCGCGATCGCGACAGTTCGGCGTTGAACGCCTCCGAACCCTGAGAGTCGGTATGGCCGCCGGCCTCGATCTGAAAATCGCTGCAATCGGCCATGGCGCGGACGAACCGCTCCATCGTCGGCCCCGGATCGCCGGCGATCGACGAGCGGCTGGGCTCAAAGCCGATCTCGCTCTCGGACATGATGATGTTCAGACGCGCGACGCATTCCTCTCCGTCGGGCAGGCCCAGGGCCTCGTCCATGCGGCGGTCATAGCTGATCGCCAGGCGATAGCGCGCGCCCGGGCCAAGCCGTTCCGACAGCAGCGCCGCGGCCCGGTCGCTGGCGCGCGGATCGCCCGACACGCCCGTCAGCTCGATCATGTCGGGGGTCACGCGGACCTGGCCCGCGTGCAGCGCGCCCATCGCCTCCAGTCCCGCGATCACGCGGACGGTCCAGCCGCCGGGAACCGACGGATCGGTCCGCAGACCGCTTTGCGCCACGTCAAAGCGTGACCGCGCAAAGCTGTCCACGGCCTGCTGCATCTGCGCATCCGCGATGCGTCCGCGCATCGACAGGCTGCCCGAGGGCGGCAACGTGGCCTGGAATTCGATGGGCGCGGCCTGGGCGGCCGCCTTTTCATGCTGGGCCTGCAGCCGATAGGTTGGGGGCAGCGCCTGTTCCAGGCGGCCGGCGACCTGGTCGAACCGCTGGCGCGTCACCGATGCAGGCACCACCAGCGCCACGTCCGCATCCGACAGCGTCACCTGGCCCTGGCCCAGTTGCCCCACGGCGGCGATGGCGGCGGCGGCGGCCTCGGCCCAATCGTCGGATGGGGCGCCCAGGCCCAGGGTGCAGGTCGGCACCCTCTGCATGCCGGCATCGCGGGCCGCCTGCACGATCCGGTCGCGCCCCGCATCGTCGCTGGCCGCGCAGGCGTCGAAGCGGCCGCCGTCATCATCCATCACGAACCGCAGCGTGAAGGGCGCGATCACCGGACGCGGCGCGGTGATCTGCAGGTCCAGCGCGACCTGCGGCGGTGCGGCCCGGCGCAGCGCCTGTTCCAGCCGGCCCTGATCCTCGCGGTCGGCGGCCAACGCCGCCACCTGCACCTGTCCCGGCGCGATCGAGATCTTGGCCTGAGCGGTCATCTGGGCGGCCTGCAGGCCGAAGCGCAGCGCCTCGGTCCAGCCGTCGGGGACGGGGTGGTCCGCGGCCTCCAGCAGGTCGGTCACCTGCTGGCCCGCCGGGCGCAGTCCACGCAGGATCGCGTCGCGGTCGGTGGCGGCAGGAACCAGCCCGATCAGCGACAGGCCCTGTTCGCCCTTCAGCAGCTCGACCTTGAAATCGGGGGGCGTCATCGCCTCGACCGAGGCGACGGTCATCTCGTCCAGGATGCGCGTGGCGTCGACGGCGGTGCCGGCCTGGGTCACCGCACGGAACCGCTCGACCTCGGACGGGGCGGTGCCGGTCAGGCGGACGCGCAGCCCGTCGGTCGCCACCTGCGCCCAGTCATGGCCCGCGGCCTGCAGGGCCTGCGTCACATCGCGCGCGGCGCGATCCTCGACGAAGGTCGCTGCGGCCTCGGCCCCCATCCAGGACAATCCGCCCGCGCCGGCCAACACGATGATGGTGGCCAGGGATGTCGAAAGGCGGCGGCGTCGGGCCATCGGAAAAACCTTGTGCTGTTGCAAGCTTGCAACGTCTAGCGACAGGGGGGCGGTGGCGCAATCATGCCAGCCCCGCAATGGCAAGAAACAGCGCAAGAATCAGCCCAGCATCGCGGTTCGACCGGAACAGACGCAGGCAGACAGCGCCCTGATCCGGCTGGAAATTCCGCAGCTGCCACGTCAGGTGCAGCCCCAGGGCCAGCACACCGGCCCAGCCCATCAACAGATTGCGACCCGTCAGCGCGACGGCCACGGCCAGAACCGCCACCGTCACCAGCGCAAAACCCGCCAGAATCGCGGGGCTGCGGTCACCGAACAGCCGGGCGGTGGATTTCACCCCGATCAGCGCGTCGTCATCGGCATCCTGATGGGCATAGATGGTGTCATAGAAGATCGTCCAGGCGATCGCGCCCAGCCAGGCCACCACCGGCGCCGGATCGACCCGGCCCATATGCGCGGCATAGGCCAGCATGACGCCCCAGTTGAAGGCAAAGCCCAGGAACAACTGCGGCCACCAGGTGAAACGCTTGGCAAAGGGATAGATCGCCACCAGCGCCAGCGACGCGACCCCCATCCACACCGCCGCCCGGCCCAGCGTCAGCAGGATCACCAGTCCGACCAGCCCCTGCGCCCCCAGCCACAGATAGGCGCCGCGCAGGCTGACCTGCCCCGAGGGCAGGGGCCGCGACCGGGTCCGCGCCACCTGCGCATCGATGTCGCGGTCGGTGATGTCGTTCCAGGTGCAGCCCGCGCCGCGCATGACGAAGGCGCCGATGGCGCAGGCCAGCGCGATCCACAGATCGAAAAGCCGCGGCCCGTCCGCCATCATCGCAAGCCCGATCCCCCACCAGCAGGGCAGCATCAGCAGCCATGTCCCGATGGGCCGGTCCGCCCGGCTAAGCCGCAGCCAGGGCCGCGTGCGCACCGGCGCAAAGCGGTCCACCCAGTTGTCCGGGGGCGCGTCAAAGACGGCGTCTGGCCTTTCTGTCCGGCTTTGCATAGCGTCGCGCCCATCATGGCTAAGATCAGACTGTTCATAGATCACCCGTTGGTTGCAGGACAACCCGTTCCCGTGGACGGCGCGCAGGCGCATTACCTGTCGGGCGTCATGCGCCTGCGGCAGGGCGACGCGGTGTCGGTCTTCAACGGGCGCGACGGCGAATGGCAGGCGACCCTGCTGGATGCCGGCAAGCGCGGCGGCAGCCTGTCGGTGGTCGCGCAGACCTCGATCCAGCAGGACCCGCCGGACCTGTGGCTGATCTTCGCGCCCATCAAGAAGGCCCGCACCGACTTCATCGTCGAGAAGGCGGCCGAGATGGGCGCGGCGCGCATCATGCCCGTGCAGACCGACCACACCAATTCCGACCGCATCCGCCAGGACCGCCTGCAGGCGCACGCGATCGAGGCCGCGGAACAATGCGGCGGCACCTTCGTGCCCCCGGTGGCCGACCTGGCCCCGCTGTCGCGCGTGCTGGACGGGTGGGACCCGGCGCGGCGCATCCTGTGGGCGGACGAATCCCGCGCCGGGCCAGCCGCGACGCTGGCGGGGCTGCCGCAGGGCCCCTGGGCCATCCTGATCGGCCCCGAGGGCGGGTTTTCCGCCACCGAACGCGCGCGGCTGGCGCGCCTGCCCTTCGTCACGCCGGTCAGCCTGGGGCCGCGAATCCTGCGCGCCGATACGGCGGCGGTGGCCGCGCTGGCGCTGTGGCAATCGGCCCTGGGCGACTGGCGTTAACCAACAGGCAGACGAAGGGGTTCGATTTGCGTCCCTTCGTGACCTTTTTGCGACAGAAACACGCCAACCTGTTGCGAAAAGCGCATAGCGGGGTTGCCGGTTTTGCGGCTACCGTTCGCGGGCTGCCGAAACTATCTCCTGTCTATCCGAAATGTGCCCGCTGACCGGGCAAAGTGAAAACAGGTGAACTGATGTCGACGATCGAAACGAACCGCAGCGTGGCTGTCGGAGGCGTGGGCAACGTCGTGGCGCAAATCACGTCGCTGATCGCGTCCTGGCGGGAAACCCGCATGACGCGTCGCGAACTGGGCCGCCTGTCGGACCGCGAGCTGGACGATATCGGTCTGTGCCGCGGCGACATCGAGCGGGTTGCGCGCGGCTTCTAAGGCTTGCTGCCAGCATTGACGAACGAACCCCCGAAAGCGGAATGCTCGCGGGGGTTTTTTCATGTCCTGATGGTGGCGCAGGGTCAGCCCCGGATCATCACCAGCGTGGTCCAGTCGCCCATGTCGTCGCGCCGGTCGGGGGCAAAGCCCACGGCCTGATACGCGGCGGTGACCTCATCCGCCTGGGTGGTCAGGATGCCCGACATCACGATGCGGCCGTCCTTGGCGACATGGCGCGCCATGTCGGGCGCCAGATCGATGAGCGGCTGCTTGAGGATGTTGGCCAGCACCAGGTCATAGGGTGCCGCACGTTCCAGCATCGGGTGGTCGAACCCCGCCGCCTCGACGCATTCCACGCGACCGTCCAGGCCATTGGCGATCACGTTGGCGGCGGCGGTGTCGACGGCGACCGGGTCGATGTCGCTGGCCAGGACCGTGACGTGCCACAGCCGTGCCGCGGCCATCGCCAAGACCGCCGTGCCGCAGCCGATATCGGCGATGCGCGTCGCCTTGAACCCGTCGGAGGCCAGGCGGTCCAGCGCCTCGAGGCAGCCCTTGGTGGTGTTGTGATGCCCGGTGCCGAAGGCCATCGCGGCCTCGATCCACAGCGCCTCGACACCTTCGGGGATCTGGTCGACATCGTGGCTGCCATGCACGAAGAACCGGCCCGCGCGGACGGGGGTCAGTTCGCGTTTGACATGGGCAACCCAATCGACATCGGGCAGTTCGGACACCGCAAAGGGCTGCGCGCCATAGGCGGCGGCCAGGATCGCCAGCGCGATCTCGTCAGGGGCTTCGGTGAAATAGGCGCCCACCTCCCACCGTTCGCTGCCGTCCTCGATCTCGAAGACGCCGGTGCCGACGGGTTCGGGGGTCAGGTCCTCGCAGGCAAGCGCCAGGTCTTCGGCGGCTTCGCGGCCGGGCAGGTGGGTCAGCGCGGTATAGGTGGCCATCAGATCGGATCCGGGTTGGGAATGCTGGCCTGTACGCCGGTACCCTTCAGGCCGCAATAACCGTCGGGGTTCTTTTCCAGATATTGCTGATGCGCCTCGTGCGCGGGCCAGAAGGGGCCGGCGGGGACGATCTGCGTGGTGATCTTGTCCATGCCCTGCACGGCCAGACGGTTGTCATAGTCGATCTTGGACGCCTCGGCCGCCGATTCCTGCAGGTCGGTGAAGGTCATGATCAGGCTGCGATACTGGTTGCCCACGTCGTTGCCCTGCCGGTCCCCCTGCGTGGGGTCGTGGTTTTCCCAGAACAGCTGCAGCAGGTGATCATAGCTGATCAGCGAGCTGTCATAGATCACGCGCACGACCTCGGCATGGCCGGTGTCGCCGCGCTTGACCTGATCATAGGTGGGGTTCTGGACGTCGCCACCGGCAAAGCCGACCTCGGTCAGCCAGACGCCATTCTGTTTCCAGAACAACCGCTCCACCCCCCAATAGCAGCCCATGCCGAAGATCGCCTGGTCATAGCCGGCGGGCGGGGTGGCCCCCAGGGGGCGGTGAAAGATGGCGTGATCGGTCATCGGGGCCTCGTTGGTGGATGATGGGGCAAACGCCTGCGGGCGCGCCGGGGTTCAACCGCGCGGGTGCGCGGCGCGATAGACGGCCATCAGCCGCGCGTCGTCCACCCCGGTATAGACCTGGGTGGTCGACAGGCTGGCATGGCCCAAAAGTTCCTGGATCGTGCGCAGATCGCCGCCCGCGGACAGAAGATGCGTGGCAAAGCTGTGGCGCAGGGCATGGGGCGTCGCGCTGGCCGGCAGGCCGATGGCCGCGCGGGCCTGGCGCATCGCGCCCTCGACCGCGCTGGCGGTCAGGCGGCCGCCGCGGATGCCGCGAAACAGCGGCGCGTCGGTGCGGTGCCCCCAGGGGCACAGGCGCAGATAGGCCGCGATCGCGTCGCGGGCCACCGGCAGGACCGGCACCTGCCGTTCGCGCCCGCCCTTGCCGCGGATGATCAGCCCTTCCGGAAAGGGCCAGTCCGTACCCTCCAGCGCCAGCGCCTCGGAGATGCGCAGCCCCGATCCCCACAGCAGGGTCAGCACCGCCAGGTCGCGCGCGCCCACCCAGGGGGTCGCGTGATCGGCCACGCGGTCCAGCGTGTCCTGGGCCTGCAGGGGGGTCAGCGGCCGTGGCAGGCTGCGGCTGTATTTCGGGCTGCGGGTCGACAGGGCGGCGGACAGGTCCAGCCCCTCGCGGTCCGAGATCCAGCGCAGGAACGACCGCACCCCGGACATGCGTCGCGCCAGCGACCGCGCGCCCAGACCCCGGCCGCGTTCGGACGCCGCGAATGCGCGCATGTCGGCCTGGCGCAGGCGGGCCAGGGCCGCGGGGGGGACGGGTTCGCCCCAATGGGCCGCGATGAACTGCAGGAACGCGACCAGATCGGCGCGGTATGCGGTCACCGTATGGTCGGACCGGTCGCGGGCCGCGGCCTCGGTCTCCAGCCAGCGGTTCAGGGCGTCGGCCGTGGCCGGGGCCATCATCCGGGCAACCGCGCCAGCAGGGCCATGCGGAACACCTGGCCGAAGAACCGCAGCAGGTCGGTGCCATGCGCGGGCATGAACCGCGTCGGATCGCTGCTGCCCATCAGCAGCACCGTGCGCGGCCGCGCCGGACCCAGGTCCAGGGGCAGCAACGCCTCGGACGCGATGGTGCGGCCATGCAGGGGGCGGGTCACCACCAGGGCCGCGCGCAACACGATGTCGTCGCCACGCGGCGCCCGTCGCCCGGCGGTCAGGATGCGGTCGATGGTGCCGTGCGGGACCGCCACCGCATCGCGCGGCAGGTCCAGGGCGGGATCGTCCTCGACCACAAGGCGCAGCGTCTCGATGCGCAGCAGGGGGGCGATGTCGGTCTGCAGGGCGGCGATGAAGTCGGCCAGGTCGGCCGTCTCCAAGAGGCCCAGGACGGCACGGTGGATCACCGCCATGCCGGACTGGTTGTCATAGGCGGCGGCGATCACGCTTTCATGCGTGGATTCCAGACGGTCCAGCCGGGTCTCCAGCGCCTGCATCGCGCGGCCGCGGATGTCGATGACGTTGTCGCCGACCTCGGCCTCGCGTGCGGCGACCAGGGCCCGCATCAGGTCCCGGTCGGCCAGGATCGCGCCCGGATCGGCCAGCAGCCGGTCGCGGGTTTCAGGGTCCAGCGCGTCGGTCATGCGGGTCTCTCCGGGGGGCGCGGATCAGAGGATCTTCTGGCCGGTCTGGGCCCAGTCCGCGTTGAACTGCGCCAGACCCTTGTCGGTCAAGATGTGGTTCGCCATCGACTTGATGACCGAGGGCGGCGCGGTGATCACGTCGGCGCCGATCTTGGCCGCGTCCACGATGTGGTTCACCGTGCGGATCGATGCCGCCAGGATCTCGGTCTCGTAGCCGTAGTTGTCATAGATCTCGCGGATGTCGGCGATCAGGTCCATGCCGTCCAGATGGATGTCGTCCAGGCGCCCGATGAACGGGCTGATGAAGGTCGCACCTGCCTTGGCGGCCAGGATCGCCTGGGCCGGGCTGAAGCACAGCGTGACGTTCAGCTTGTGGCCCTCGTCCGACAGCACGCGGCAGGCCTTCAGGCCGTCCCAGGTCAGCGGCACCTTGATGCAGACGTTCGGCGCGATCTTGGCCAGGTGGCGGCCTTCGGCGATCATGTCGCCGGCCTTCTCGGCCACGACCTCGGCACTGACGGGACCCTCGACCATGGCGCAGATCTCGGCCGTGACCTCGGCGATGGCACGGCCCGACTTCAGGATCAGCGACGGGTTGGTGGTGACGCCATCGACCATGCCCAGGTCGTTCAGCTCCTTGATCGCGGCGATATCGGCGGTGTCGACAAAGAATTTCATGGCGCGTCTCCTCAGGGTGCGTTTGTCTGGGTGATACTGCAGATGGGGGCGGGCGGGAAGGGGCACAACCCATGCGGGGGCTTGCAACCGGCGCGCGGCCCCGTCTTTATCGCGCCATCATGACCCCGCCAGAATTCTTCCCCCCCCGCGCCCGCATCGCGGTGCTGACCGCCGAGACGGTCGGCGTGCTGGACTATCTGGCGCCCGACGAGGGCGTGCGCCAGGGACAGCTGGTGCTGGTGCCCCTGGGGCCGCGCCGGGTGCTTGGGCTGGTCTGGGGGCCGGGCAAGGGCGATTTCGACCTGGCCAAGCTGCGCGCCGTCGCCCGCGTGCTGGACGCACAGCCCTTCGACGCGCGGTTCCTGGATTTCCTGACACGGGCGGCGGAATACACGCTGACGCCGCTGCCGCTGATGCTGCGCATGGCCACCCGCGCGCCCGACATCGACCAGCCGCCCGCCGCGCGGCGGATCATCGTGCCGGGCACCGGCCAGCCCGGCCGCGCGACCGAGGCGCGGACCCGCGTGCTGCAGGTCATGGCCGATCACGGCGGGGCCAGTTTCGCGGCCTCGGAACTGGCGCAGCTGGCGGCGGTCGGCACCTCGGTGGTCAAGGGCCTGGTCGCCAGCGGTGCCCTGGCCGAGATCGAGGCACCGCGCGATCTGCCCTATCCCGCGCTGGACCCCACGCGGCCGGGCAAACCCCTGGCCCCCGATCAGCAGGCGGCGTCCGACACGCTGCGCGGCGCGATCCGGGCGGGCGGTTACGGCACCACGCTGCTGCGCGGGGTCACCGGGTCGGGCAAGACCGAGGTGTATCTGGAGGCCGTGGCCGAATGCCTGGCGCAGGGGCGGCAAGCACTGGTCCTGTTGCCGGAAATCGCGTTGTCGGCCGAATTTCTGGACCGGGTCGAGGCGCGGTTCGGCGCGCGGCCCGGCGAATGGCACAGCGGCATCACCCGCACCGAACGCCGCCGGCTGTGGCACATGGCCGGGCGCGGTCAGGTCGGGCTGGTCGTGGGCGCGCGTTCGGCGCTGTTCCTGCCCTTTGCCGATCTGGGCCTGATCGTCGTCGATGAGGAGCATGACGGCAGCTACAAGCAGGAGGACGTCGTCTATTACAGCGCCCGCGACATGGCGGTGCTGCGCGCCTCCATCAACCGCGCGCAGGTGGTGCTGGCCTCGGCCACGCCGTCTTTGGAAAGCTGGGTGAACGCCGCGACCGGGAAATACGCACGCCTGGACCTGCGATCCCGCTATGGCGAGGCCGAGCTGCCGCAGATGGCCGCCATCGACCTGCGCGCCGAGGCGATGGAGCAGGGGCGCTGGATCTCTCCGACGCTGGCGCAGGCGGTGACCGACCGGCTGGCCAAGGGTGAGCAATCCCTGATCTTCCTGAACCGGCGCGGGTTTGCGCCGGTCACCGTCTGCCGCGCCTGCGGGGAGCAGATCGGCTGTCATCAATGCGATGCGCGGATGGTCGAGCACCGGTTCCAGAACCGCCTGGTCTGCCACCAATGCGGAGAGACGCGCCCCATCCCCACCGCCTGTCCCAGCTGCGGGGTCGAGGGCAAGCTGGCCCCCATCGGCCCCGGCGTCGAACGCATCGCCGAGGAGGTCGCGGCACGGTTCCCCGACGCCAAGGCCACCGTGCTGTCGTCGGACCTGTTCCATTCCGCCCGCGCGCTCAAGGAGACGATCGCCCAGATATCGGAAGGCGATACCGACATCATCATCGGCACGCAGATCGTGGCCAAGGGACACAATTTTCCGCGTCTGACGCTGGTCGGCGTGGTCGATGCCGATCTGGGCCTGCAGGGGGCCGATCTGCGCGCGGCGGAGCGCAGCTTTCAGCTGATGCGCCAGGTGGCCGGGCGGGCCGGGCGGCAGTCGGGGGCGGCGCCGGGGGTTGCGCTTCTGCAGACGCACCAGCCCGACCATGCGGTGATCCGCGCCATCCTGTCGGGCCAGGACGAGACGTTCTGGGATGCCGAGGCCGCGGGCCGTCAGGCGGCGGGCATGCCGCCCTTTGGCCGGCTGGCGGGGATCATCCTGTCCCATCCGGACCTGGGCACGGTTGCCGATTTCGCGCGCCATCTGGCCGGTCTGGCCACCCCCCTGGCCGAGGTCGGGGCCGAACTGTGGGGGCCGGCGCCTGCGCCCATCGCGCGGGTGCGGGGACGCCACCGCATGCGCATGCTGATCCGCGCGCCGCGTCAGGCGCCGCTGCAGGCGGCGATCGCCGATTGGCTGGCGGGGGTCAAGCTGCCCTCGAACATGCGCCTGTCCGTGGACATCGACCCACAAAGCTTTCTGTGATCAGTTCTTCAGCACGATGCAGCGCCCGCCAAGCGACTTGAACCGGTTGCAGAACCGCGTGGCCTCGTCGCGCGACGAATAGCCGACCTGCGCGGTGAAGACGGCGCGCGGCATGCTGTTCAGCCGCTTGCGGACATAGCCCACCCGCGCCCCGTCGGTCAGGATCGGACGCAGGGTGCGGTTCAGCCGCGCGACCTGCTGGGCCGCGCCCGCCTGGCTGGGATGGCTGGCCACGACCACGCCCCAGGGCATCGCCGGGGGCTGGGTGTTGAACTCGCGCAGCGACCGGTCGCCGGCCATCCGTTCGCAGGCCGGGCGAAAGGCCTGGTCGTCGGCCAAGGCCAGCTTGACCTCCTGCTGGGGCGGGGGGTTGTCGCGCCAGCGATGCGCGCTGAACCCGGTGATCGATTCGACATAGTCGACCGTCTCATAGGGCAGGGTCGTGGCCTGCGCGATGAACCGCGCCGCGCGGTTCTCTCCGCCGTTATAGGCGACGGCGGCCAGGCCGATATTGCCGAACCGGTCGCGCAGCTGGCCCAGATACCACGCGGCCTTGGAAATGGCCTGGGCCGGGTTGAACGGATCGTCCAGCCAATACAGATCGGCCGTGCCCGGCATGAACTGCGCGATGCCAAGCGCGCCCGCCGGGCTGACGGCAGAAGGTTCGAACCGGCTCTCCTTCCACAGCAGGCGCGCCAGGAAGGCCGGGTCGAGGCCGTGATCGGCGGCATTGCGTTCGATCAGCTTGCAGACATCCGCGGCATAGCTGTCGCGCGCGATGCAGTCGCGCCCGTCATCGCTGCAGCGCAGGTCTTCGGACGTGCGGGGCGGGGGCAGGCCCTGGGCGGCGTCGATGGCGGGGCGCGCGGACAGGGGCGCGGCCACGCAGCACAGCGCCACGACGGCGGCACCAAGATGTCTGAAAAGGGTCATCATCGCGACGGGCCGTTCATCTGCCCGCGCCCGGTGCGCGGGCGGACGATCACTTGGACTTCTTCGACTTGGATTTCTTGGCGGGCTTGGTGTCGACCGACTTCGCCTTTGCGGGCTTGTCCTTGGCGGGCTTGGCGCTTTTGCGCGCGGCCTTGGCCTCGGGGGTCTCGGCCTGACGTTCGGCCTTGCGCGCGGCGCGGCGCGCGGTCTTGGCGGCCTCCTTCTCGGCGGCCTTGGCGGCTTTAGCCTCGGCCTTCTGGGCCTGCTTGGCGGCTTGGCGCTCCGCCTTGCGGGCGGCCTTGGCGGCTTCCTTCTCGACGGCCTTGGCGGCATCCTTCTGGGCCTTGCGGGCCGCCTGCTTGGCGGATTTCTGCGCCTTGTCGTCGCCTGCAGTCGCGGTGGTCGCGGGCTCTGCCACGGCGTCGGCCGGGGCGGGCGCGGCCTTTGCACCGCGCTTGGGAATGCGGTGCGGTTCGGTCCGCAGGTCCGTCTTGCGCGTCTCGGCGGACTTGCGGTCGGCGGGGGTGCGCGGCACGGTCGCCTGCTTGCGCTTGGCGGTCGCGGGCTTGGCACCGGCAGGTTTGGCCGCCGCCTTGGCCGCCGCCGGCGCGGCGGAGGGGGTGCCGGGCGCGGCAAGGCGGCGCTTGCGGCGTTCCATGTCGGTCCGGCGCAGGGCCGCGCGCAGCATCTCGGCCGGGGCCGGGTCGCCCTCGGCGGTCGTCGCCTCGGCGCGGGCGGCGCGCAGCGCGTCGATCAGCGTCAGCAACGCCGCATCGTCCAGCGCCCCAAGCGCGGGATGGCGGCTCTGTTCGGCCAGCGTCAGTTGATCGGGGTTGAGCAGTTCCTGTTCGCGCTTGGCATAATTCGGCATTCGCGGGACCCTTGGCGGACGGATGATGTGTTCGGCAGGACTGTGCGCAGGAATCGGCGCATTTGCAATTGGAAAGGGCCCCGGTCGCAACCGGAGCCCCCTGATCTTTTCGCAGGCGTGGCCGCCCCGTTACCGCGAGGGCACGGCGCTTTCGACCGGCGAGACGAAGCCCGCATCGGTGGCGAACGGATCGCTGACCAGCGACGGCTGGACCGAGGTCGCGGCCGGAACCGCCGTCATTGCGGCATAGGGATCGGTGAACCCCGTCGGCACGGCAGATTCGACCGGTGCGGATGCGACCATCGCGGTTTGCATCGGCGCGGATGCGACCTGCGCGGTCACGGCCGGGTCGGCCGTCGGTTGCACCGCGGCGGCGGGCACGACATAGCCTTCGGGCGTTTCCTGCATCGGGCCTTCCATCGCGACGCTTTCGGCCTGCGAACGGACGATCACCTCGGTTCCCGTGGGGATCTGTTCGAACAGGTCGATGACGTCCTGGTTGAACATCCGGATGCAGCCCGCCGACGTGGCCTTGCCGATGGACGAGGGGTCCAGCGTGCCGTGGATGCGGTAATAGGTGTCGACGCTGCCCTGGTACAGGTACAGCGCGCGCGACCCCAGGGGGTTCTGCATGCCGCCGGGCAGGCCGCCCGCGAACTGGCCGTAAAGCTGGGGTTCGGTCCGCAGCATGTTGTCGGTCGGGCGCCAGCTGGGCCAGGCCGCCTTGCGCGCGATCGTGGCGCGACCTTCGAAGGTCAGGCCCGCGCGCCCCACCGCCACGCCGTACCGCATCGCCTGGCCGCCGGGCTGCACGTGATAGAGGACGCGCGCATAGGGGTCGACGACGATGGTGCCGGGGGCCTCGGTGCCGTTATAGGACACCAGCTGGCGGGTGTTGCGGTCGTTCAGATAGGCAGCGCGGACGGCTGCGATAGGAATCGGCTCTCCGTCCGGGCCGCGGTCGGTGCGGGCCTTGTAGATCTCGGGGATCTCGACCGGCTGCTGGGCGGTGGGGGTCGTGGTCTCTTGCGAGGGACCGCAGGCCGCCAGCCCCAGGGCCAGCGCCGCGAAAAGGGAAGCGAGGCGCATCGTTGCTTGTTCCTTGTTCATCGTCGGTCGCGCCGGCAGAGGCGGTTCCGAGGCAGCATCTGTTCTGTTGCGCCGCAAGGCGGGCGCGATTCGCATGTTCTTCCATGAGGCCGCCCGCCGATCCGCGTCAACCCCGAGCCACCCTCGACGGGGTCCGTGCCGCGTCTGCGCCCGATCTCTGTGGCGCTACGGCGTCAGGTGGATCACCTTTATGCGCCTAATGAACAACTTGGCGTGTCTTCGGGTTTCATGTGCAGGCGAAAACTTTGCGGCGATCGGGCGGGCGCCGGCGTTGCGGGTTCGCGGGTGCCCGCCTAGGCTGACCGCGATGCCCGCCGCTGGAAAGGCCGATCCGTGACCCCTTCGACAGACCCCACCACCGTCCCCGCCCGGACCGGCGCGCTGGCGCCGCTGGGCTATCGCGACTTTCGCCTGCTGTGGAGCGCGACGCTGGTGTCGAATTTCGGCGGCCTGGTGCAGGCCGTGGGCGCGGCCTGGCTGATGACCCAGCTGACCGACAGCGCCACGCTTATCGCGCTGGTGCAGGCCTCGAACACGCTGCCGATCATGCTGCTGGCGATCGGGGCGGGGGCGCTGGCCGACATCTTTGACCGCAAGACGCTGCTGATGGGCGCGCTCATCTTCATGGCGGTGGTGTCGCTGGCCCTGGCCGCGGTAGCCTGGACGGGGGGGCTGACGCCGTGGCTGCTGCTGGGCTTCACCTTCCTGCTTGGGGCGGGGCAGGCGGTCTATAACCCGCCCTGGCAGGCCAGCATGGGCGATCTGGTCGACCGGAAGGACCTGCCCGCGGCGGTCAGCCTGAACTCCGTGGGCTTCAACCTGATGCGCAGCGTGGGGCCCGCGGCGGGCGGCCTGATCGTGGCCACGCTGGGCGCGTCGGCTGCCTTTGCGGTCAATGCCATCAGCTATCTGCCGCTGCTGGGGGCGATGTCGCAATGGAAGCCCAAGCTGGCGCCGCGCGTCACCACGCCAGAGCCGTTCATGGCCGCGATGGGGGCGGGCCTGCGCTATGTCGCGCTGTCGCCCAACCTGCTGCGGGTGATGTCGCGCGGCGCGCTGTTCGGCTTTGCCGCCATCGCCGTGCTGGCGCTGCTGCCGCTGGTCGCCAAAAGCCACCCCGAGGGGGGGTCGCTGCTGTTTGGCGGCCTGCTGGGATGCTATGGCGTCGGCGCGATCGGCGGGGCGCTGCTGAACCCCCGCATCCGCGCCCGGCTGAACAACGAGAACGTCGTGCGCATGGCCTTTGCGGGCTTTGCGGTCTCGGCCTTGGTCCTGGGCCAGACGCAGTCGGTCTGGCTGCACGCGGCGGCGATGCTGCCTGCGGGGGCGTCCTGGGTGCTGGCGCTGTCGCTGTTCAACGTGACGGTGCAGCTGTCCACGCCGCGCTGGGTCGTGGCCCGCGCGCTGGCGCTTTACCAGATGGCGACCTTCGGCGGCATGGCGGCGGGCGCCTGGATCTGGGGCATGGTGGCGGGCACGCAGGGCCTGGATGCGGCGCTGACGGCCGCCGGGGGTGTGCTGCTGCTGGGGGCTGCCATCGGGTTCTGGCTGCGGGCGCCCGAATTCGGGGCGGTCGATCTGGATCCGGTGAACCGCTTCCGCGAGCCCGCGCTGATGCTGGACCTGCGGGGGCGGTCGGGGCCGATCATGGTGATGGTCGATTACCGCATCGACCAAGCCGATGTGCCGGAATTCCTGCGCCTGATGCAGCGGCGGCGCAACATCCGCAGGCGGGACGGGGCGCGCAACTGGTCGCTGCTGCGCGATCTGGAACATCCCGACCAGTGGAGCGAAAGCTATCACATCGCGACCTGGGACGAATATGTCCGCCACAACCTGCGCCGCACCAAGTCGGATGCCGAGGTCGCAGTGGCCCTGCGCGCGCTGCACAAAGGCGACACCGACCCGTTGGTCCACCGCATGATCGAGCGCCACACCGTCGGTCCCCAGGACGACGTTCCCCTGGTAGGCAAGATCGAGATCCCCTGACGGATCGTTTCCCTCTCGCCCGCACGCGCGGGTTGTGCCAGATCTGGTGCGACCCGTGGCATGAAAGGGCCGGCCGATGATCAGACTTGTCCTGTTCCTGGCGCTGATGCTGCCCGCCGCGGTGCAGGCCGGGCCCTGGCCGCGCGAGGCCGGGCGGACCTTCCTGTCGCTGTCGGGGGAACGCAATCGCGCGGGCAGCAGCTATGCCTCGGCCTATGCCGAATACGGGCTGACGCCGCGCACCACGCTGGGGATGGAGCTGGGCCGCGCCGACCAGGCGGAGACCAGTGCCGTCCTGTGGCTGCAACGCGCGCTGGACGACGGTCAGGGGCCAAACCGCTTTGCGATGCAATCGGGCGCGGGGGTGATCCGGCGGAACGACCTTACCCTGCCGGTGGTCCAGGGCGCGCTGTCCTGGGGGCGCGGTTTCGACCGGGGCTGGATCACCGCGCAGGTGCTGGCCAAGATGACCGGCAGCGCGCCGGACCCGCGCGCGCCCATGCGCCCGTCCTTTGCCGCCAGCTTCCTGACCGCCGAACGGGTGATCAAGACCGACGTGACCCTGGGCCTGCGTCCGCGCGACGGGCTGATGGTCATCAACAGCCTGTGGCTGGAGCACCCCCAGGACGAGGAATATTCCGCCCGTCTGATGTCGTCGCTGGTCTTCGACGTGCCCGGCCCGGTCAAGGTGGAACTGGGCATGGTCAATCCCCTGTCCGGCCCGTCCGAACAGGCCGTCCGGCTGGGCACCTGGCTGGAGTTCTGAAATCTACAGCCGGTCGCGCCAGCGGTTCACCAGCGGATAGCGGCGGTCCAGCCAGAAGGCGCGGGTCGAGATGCGTGGCCCCGGTGCGGCCTGATACCGCTTCCATTCGCTGACATAGAGCAGCTTTTCCACCTGCCGCACCGTGTCCGCATCGAACCCCCGCGCGACCAGGTCGGCCAGCGACAGATCCTGTTCCACCAGCCCGTCCAGGATCGCGTCCAGTACCTCATAGGGCGGCAGGCTGTCGTCGTCGCGCTGATCGGGGCGCAGTTCGGCCGACGGCGGCTTGGTGATGATCCGCTGGGGGATCACCTCTCCGGGCGCGCCCATCATCCAGTCGCGATGGTTGGCATTCCGCCAGCGGCAGGTTTCGAACACCCGCGTCTTGTAGAGGTCCTTGATCGGGTTATAGCCGCCCGCCATGTCGCCATAGATGGTGGCATAGCCCACCGCGACCTCGGACTTGTTGCCGGTGGTCAGCAGCATCTCGTTGAACTTGTTGGACAGCGCCATCAGCATCACGCCGCGCAGGCGGGACTGGATGTTCTCCTCGGTGATGTCGGGCTGGGTGCCCTCCATCAGATGCGCCAGCGCATCCCCCACCGCGTCGCGCGCCCCGTCGATGCGCACGGTGTCCAGCCGCGCGCCAAGCCGCGTCGCGCAATCGGCCGCATCCTCAAGGCTGGCCTGGGAGGTGTATTCCGACGGCAGCATCACGCAGCGCACGTTTTCCGGCCCGATCGCGTCGCAGGCGATGGTGGCGACCAGGGCGCTGTCGATGCCCCCCGACATGCCCAGCAGCACCTTGCGGAACCCCGACTTGCGCAGATAGTCGCGCAGGCCCAGCATCATCGCATGGTAATCCTGTTCCCACGCGTCGGGCTGGGGCGCCATCACGCCCGGTTCGGCGCGCCAGCCGTCTGGGCCATGGGTGAAATCGACATGCACCACCGCCTCCTGGAAGGCGGGCAGCTGCACGACCTTGTGGCCGCCGGGGTTCAGAACGAAGCTCGCCCCGTCATAGATCTGGTCGTCCTGGCCGCCGACCATGTTCACATAGACCAGGGGCAGGCCCGTCTCGACCACGCGGCCGACCATATGGCCCATGCGCAGGTCCAGCTTGTCGCGGTGATAGGGGCTGCCGTTCGGCACGACCAGGATCTCGGCCCCGGTCTCGGCCAGCGTCTCGGCCACGTCCGGGTACCAGCTGTCCTCGCAGATCGGGCTGCCGATGCGGGCCGCGCCAACCGGATAGGGGCCGCTGATCGGGCCGCTGTCGAACAGGCGCAATTCGTCGAACAGCTGCTTGTAGGGCAGGTGATGCTTCAGCACGCGCGCCACCAGCGCCCCGTCCCGGAACACCCACCACGCGTTGTAAAGACGGTCGCCGTCGCGCCACGGCCCGCCGATGCCGATGGCGGGGCCGCCCGTCAGCGACGTGCCAAGGGCCATGATCGCATCCTCGGCCTGGGCGGTGAAGGCGGGCTTCAGCACCAGGTCCTGGGTCTGGTATCCGGTGATGAACATCTCTGGCAGGGCCAGCATGTCGGCGCCTGCATCGCGCGCCTGTTCCCAGGCATCGCGCGCGCGGGCGGCATTGCCGTCCAGGTCGCCCACGGTGGCGTTCAGCTGCCCGATGGTCAGGCGGAAACGGTCGGTCATCACGGGCACCCCGGTTGTGTGGCCCCTTGGATAGAGGATCGCCCGGCCAAGGAAAAGTCGGCCTTTGCGCATGGGTGCCTTCCGGGGTAAACCTGCGGCAAAACACCGTAAGGGGCGACAGGCGATGAAAGCGGCAATCGGAACGGCCTTGGCATTGGCGATCTGGGCAGGCCCTGCGGCCGCTCAGGTCATCACCAAGCAGTACGACGATGGCGGCGTCTACGAAGGCACCTTCCGCAACGGGCTGCAGCACGGCCAGGGCAGCTATGTCCTGCCCAACGGCTATCGCTACGAGGGGGACTGGGTCGAGGGCCAGATCATGGGCCAGGGCCGCGCCGCGTTTCCCAACGGGTCCGTCTATGAGGGCCAGTTCACGGGCGGCAAGCCGCATGCCCAGGGCAAGATCACCTATGCCGACGGCGGCACCTACGAAGGCGCCTGGGCCGAGGGAGAGATCACCGGGCAGGGCGTCGCCCGCTATGCCAACGGGTCCGTCTACGAGGGCCAGTTCGTCAGCGGCCTGCATCAGGGGCAGGGCGTGCTGACCCAGGCCAACGGCTATCGCTACGAGGGCGACTGGAACGCCGGCGTCAAGGAGGGGCAGGGCAAGATCACCTATCCCGACGGCGCCACCTACGAGGGCGCGATGCTGGCCGGCCAGCGCGCGGGACAGGGCAAGCTGGTGATGTCGGACGGGCTGACCTACGAAGGGGTCTGGGCAGCGGGTCAGATGTCCGGGTCGGGGGTTCTGGTCCAGCCGACGGGCGACCGGTACGAGGGCCAGATGCAGGGCGGGCGTCGGCAGGGCAAGGGTGTCGCGACCTATGCCAACGGCGACGTCTATGACGGCGATTTCGCCGATGACCGCCGCCACGGCCAAGGCACGTTCACCGGCGCGGACGGCTATGTCTATGTCGGCGAATGGTCCGAAGGCCGCATGGAGGGCCGCGGCCAGATCACCTATCCCGACGGGTCCGTCTATCTGGGCCAGATGCGCGCCGACCGGCCCGACGGCACCGGCAAGATCACCTATGCCGACGGCTCGACCTACGAGGGCCAGTGGTCCGAGGGCGTGATCGAGGGCGAGGGCAAGGCCAGCTATGCCAACGGCATGGTCTATGAGGGGGGCTTTCGCAACGCGCGCAACGACGGGCAGGGGCGCATGTCCTATCCCGACGGCTATGTCTATTCCGGTGCCTGGAAGGACGGCCAGCGCCACGGCGAGGGGCAGGCCACCTATCCCGACGGCACGGTCTATACCGGCAGCTTCGTGGACGGGCTGCGCGAGGGCCAGGGTCGCCTGACCACGCCCGACGGGTTCATCTATGAAGGCGGCTGGAAGGCGGGAGAGATCGACGGCACCGGCGTCGCGACCTATGGCAACGGCGACCGGTACGAGGGCACCTTTGCCGCGGGCAAGCGCCAGGGGCAGGGCGTCATGCGCTATGCCACCGGCCAGATCGCGTCGGGCGAATGGCAGGACAATCGCCTGATCGAGGCCGACCAGGGATCGACCGACATGGCCCCCACCGAAGACGCGCCCGACCTGCCGGCCGAGGCCCCGTGACCGCGTTCCGCCGCGCCACCGCGGCCGACCTGCCCGCGATCCTTGCCCTGCTGGCCGACGATCAGTTGGGCGCCGGGCGAGAGGACCCGGCGGATGCCGCCCGGTATCGTGCGGCCTTCGACCTGATCGACGCCGATCCGGCACAGATGCTGGCCGTGGCGCAGGACGGGGACCGGGTGGTCGGCACCCTGCAACTGACCTTCATCCCGGGGCTGGCGCGCGGCGGCGCGCTGCGTGGCCAGATCGAGGCGGTGCGTGTCGTCCGCAGCCATCGCGGCGCGGGCCTGGGCCGGGCGATGATGGACTGGGCCATCGCGGAATGCCGGGCACGGGGCTGCGCGTTGGTGCAGCTGACGACGGACCGGTCGCGCACGGATGCGCACCGGTTCTATGACGGGCTGGGGTTCGTCCCGTCACATGTCGGATACAAGCTGGCGCTGGACTAGCGGGCGTCATCGTTCGAAAACAGGCCGGTCAGCGCGCGGCTGACCAGGTTTCCGACCTTGGGCCGGGGCTGGGACAGGAACGGCAGCGGACGGCAGACCTCCATCGCGGCGATGCCCACGCGGGCGGTCAGCGCGCCGTTCACCAAACCTTCGCCGAAACGGCGCGACAGCTTGGCCAGGATGCCGCCCCCCGCCATCGTGTGGATCAGGTCGTCCCCGGCCGCCACCGCGCCGGTGGCGATCAGATGCGTCATCACCGTCCGCGCCAGGCGCCAGCCGCCGACGGCACCGGCGCG
>NZ_JXYF01000003.1:0-32330 GCF_000967735.1 Paracoccus sp. S4493 | reverse complement strand
GGGGCGATCACCGCGCTTGCAAACGTTCAACAAACTATGAATCTTAGATTGTAGTGCTGCGACGTAACCGTACAGTCCTGTTGAGTATCATCACCACGGGGTCAGTCAGTTATGCATCTAGTCACAAGATCGTATTTTGAATCTTTTTGCGAAGATTTTGCCGCCCCATTTGAAGAATCGAAAAATTTCGAAGCGTTTACGGCATACTGCGCTTTTACTCGCTACTCAGCAGATAGTGTTGAAGCAACAGATTTGGTCTATGACGGCGCAGATCCCGGAATTGACGGGGCATTTCTATTTTTAGATGACCGTGCTGTTTTTCATTTTGACGAGCTTGAAGAAATCTTTGCTTCGTCACGCCGTGAGTTTCACGTTACAGTAGTTTTAACACAAGCCAAGCGGTCAACAAGCTGGTCAAAACAGGAAGTAGATTCATTTGTTGCCGCGATCACGGACTACCTGTCAGACTCGCCAAAACAGCCACACAGCCAATTCTTGGCTGACTTTAAAAAAATGTTTAGGCTTCTTTTTAAAAACATTGGTCGTATCAGGGGCGGTCTTCCCGACTTGCACTCTTATTTTTTTACCGCCGCTGCTGACACCCCGGCTGCTGAAATTAATGCGGCATTTGACGCAGGCTTGATTGCCATAACAGCATTAGGTTATTTTCATAATACACAATTGATCAAGGGGCATCGTGACGTTATTCACGCATATTGGCTCGCTGCTGATGGGCCAGTTGAAGCCAGCTTACCAACCATTGGATATGCGCCATTTCCGACTGCACCTAATATTAATAATGCCTATGTCGCCACTGTTAAGGCTCGAAGCTTCATCGAGGCGATATTAAAGGATAAGCATGGAGTACCTCGGAAGAAACTCTTTGAAGAAAATGTTCGTGACTTTCTCGGTGTTGATGTAGACGTGAACGCAGAAATTGCAGGGACCCTTGGTGATTTTGATAAAAAGTCCAGATTTGGACTTATGAACAATGGGGTAACAATAGTAGCGTCTAGTGTTCGGCCGTCAGGTCAAGAAATATACATAAGAGACTTTCAAATTGTGAACGGCTGTCAAACGTCTAATGTTCTTATTTCTTTAGATGAACAGACTGATGATACAGTAAGTTTGATGGTTAAACTTATTGAAGCCGACGATCCAGTTGTGATTGATGATATTGTTCGAGCTACAAATCGGCAGTCTAAGGTTGAAGATGCGCAATTTGTATCTACAATGAAAACCCTGCGAGACCTCGAACGCTATTTTAATGTTCGCGGGGCAAGTGAAACGACCCGCCTTTATTTCGAGCGTCGGAAAGGTCAATATAGCCCAGAAAGTATAGCGCCAGTGAGAATCTTCGATGTTCGTGAGACAGCGCGCTGCTACGCTGCAACGGTAATGATGCGGCCCGATATTGCAAGCCGTTACCCAAATCGTTTAACCGGAGAGTTACTTTCTGAAGTTTTTGCTGAAGGTAAAGCGGAGGACGACTATTATACTGCCTGTTTCTGCCACTACCGTCTTAAAATGCTTACTTCAAACAAAAGATTTGAAGGAAAGTACTCAAAGCTACGTTGGCACATTATGACGGCAGCAATGAAGTACTGCAAAGCAAAGCATAAAGAGTGGGATTGCAAAACAGCGAACGAAGCATTGTACAATCTATTTGCGTTCAACGAAGGCGAATGGTTCGACCGACTTGATGTCTTGGTTAAGACATGTATCCCAGATCCGGATCTGTCCCGCGATGTTCTCAAATCTCAACCGCTTACAAATACCACATTGGCAAACGTTGATGCGTTGCTTTGATGCCGCGCGACTGGACAACCGGGTGCCCTCTGCCAGCCCTGTCCAGCCCTGGCCGACCAACGGAAGGGAAGGGCCTTGCAGGCGTCGAGCTGGACGCGCCTTCATAGAGCGAAGGAAGGCGAGGCGTCCTGTGGGCAGGCTGGCTCTTGCGCGAGCGATCGTGACCCGAAGGGCCGAGACTAGCGCCCTGGGCCGACTATTGCGCCCCCGCGCGGGCTGACTCGGAGAGACAGCCCGAGCGGGATCAGGCGTAAAGGAGGGGCAGGGGGATAGGCTCGGGGCGCAGGCCGGTGCAGCCGGCCAAGCCTGGAGCGCGGTCCCTCGGGGCGGGCGGGCCAGGGCGATCAGCCCTAGACCGACCAACGCGAGGGACGCCGCCATGATATAGTCTTTGAATAGTAAGAGGTCGGTACTTATGCTATATTTGAACGCGATTAATTCTTGAAAATTTCTTTGTTAGCCGGGTGATTGCTAGCAATAGACGCTAAGACTTCTGCAACAGAAGCTGCTGCATCTGGCCAGCATTTAACAAAAATTTCGTGGTACAAAATGCTCCTATCTTGAAGTTTATTTGGTCGCCTCCAAACATTTACATTTTCAATGGCGCGAAGCATTTGAATGTATTCTATACCTTGCTCATCGGAAACAGGATTGTATAGCGTCACGCTCATTTTTATCGGCATGTATTCGGATGCATTATCGACACCGGTTATTCTTTTACTATTCATCGTTTTATCCTTGGTTCTGTATTGCTAGGCTCTAAGGCATTCATCAAAAACGATGATGCTGCTATGCTAAACACAAGGATGAGCGATCTAACAGAAAAATTGGCCTACACTGATAGAATAGGCAGCTCGCTAATCCGTGTCGTATAGTGTGGCGATCTATGATCGGCCTTTGTCGCCCATGAGCGGCTAACTCCCTCTCGCGCCAACACCATCGTTTTTTTGCCGAAGCGATCATTGATCGCATCCAGCGCCGTGGTCAGACGCGCATCGCGCGGCTGATCCGGCGTAAAAAGCATGGCGGGTCGATCGGCCTCGGCCAGCAAGTCATCGAGAATTATCCCGGCCTTGGTGTAGCCATAGCCATTTCCAGACGGATCTCCCTTCCAGCCCCGCCGCGCGGCCGCTACGGCGGCATCCACCAGGTCAAACGTATGGTTGGACATGGGCCGCAGGCGGATGCTGCGCGAAAAGGAATGGCGCGGCCTGTCAGGCTTATGCGGATTGGTGTGGTAGAACACCGTCATCGTGCCAGCCACCAAGCCATGCTGACGCAGCTTCTCTGCCGCTCGTGTCGCATGGGCTGTGATAGCCTGTGCCAGCACATCAAATGTCGTCATGGGTGTGCCCGCGGAGCGGGTGACAGCCATGCCCTTACGCTGCGGGGCCACGTCCTCAAAATCTATGCAAGGTATCCCACGCAGCTCGGCCACCAGGCGTTCCAGGACAACCGTGCCGATCTTGCGGCCAAGCGCCAAAGGCAGGTCGCGCAGCTCGGCGGCAGAGTTGATCCCTTGGGCCTTCAGCTTGGCCTCGGTCGCGGACCCCACGCCCCAGATTTCTCCGATGGGAATGCGGCGCATCACATAGTTCCGCACATCCTGGTCCATGAGATTGCAAACCCCTGAAAAAAGGGGGTTCTTCTTGGCAGCATAGTTCGCCAGCTTGGCAAGCGTCTTGGTGGGGGCGATGCCCACGCAGGTTGGAATGCCGGTCTCGGTTCTGACCGCATCCCGCATCCGTGCGGCATGGGCCTCCATGCGATCCCCGAAGCCGGATAAATCGACAAAGCTCTCGTCAATTGAGTATGTCTCAAGGCGCGGGGAATAGCTGTGCAGGACCTCGGTGACTCTACGACTTACGTCACCATACAACGTGTAATTACTTGATAATGCTACAACTCCATGCCGCTTTATCAAATCTCTGATTTTGAAAACAGGGTCGCCCATTTTTATAAATTGCTTCGCTTCTTCGCTGCGGGCGACTGCACAACCATCGTTGTTCGATAAAACAATGACGGGAATGCCGCGCAACGACACATCAAACAGACGTTCACAGCTGACATAGAAATTGTTGCAGTCGATCAGCGCAATGGGTCGGTCGGATTGCTCCACCGTACCTGCCCCTATTCGATGGGCAGGCGGCGGACGACGCCGGCGACAACCCCCCATATCTCGGTCGTCTCCGTGACCGGGATTGTGGCATAGCCATCCGCACGGGCGCGCGGATCAAGAAACCAGACGCCATCGCGCTTGGCGAGCTTCTTGACGGTAATGGCGCCATCGACCACCGCGACGACGATGCGGCCATGGCGGCGCTTGCCAGCGCGATCCACGGCAATCAGATCGCCGTCCAGGATGCCCTCTGCCTCCAGACTGTCGCCGGACACGCGCCACCAGAAGGTCGCATGCTCATGCCGCACCACCCACTTGATCGGGTCGATCGTATCCTCAAGATCATCCGCGGCGGGTGACGGAAACCCGGCCGGAACCGGCATGGATGCCAGGGGCACATGCCGGTCTACGAGCGTGATCTTGATAGAGCTTAAGTGCAAGGTCATGGCTGTTAGAACAATACGGGAACACCAGCCATAACCCGAACCCCCCCTGCGGCGTCAAGGACGGATCATAAAAGTTAGCTCATAATCCTGACTGGCTTCTAGATCGCGTGCCTCGGCATGATGTTGAGGCCGATAACTTCGCCCGCGTACCGCGCCCCCATCATGAAGCCCGCAGCCCAGGTCCGAATGCGGTTATGGGCTTCGATAGGGTTATGGGTTTCATCTTCGGATAGCAGAAGTTCATAGACCGCAACCGGGTTATCGCCGTCCTTCGTGTCGCAAAGGCTGAGCCTGATCACACTGTCAGACGCTACCTCCTGTCCCCGATCCTGCAGCTCCGCAGTCGTCAGATGCTCTAGAACCAAAAAGCCTTTTGTCCCTGAAGGGGGCAGAACAGGCATTAGCAACTCAAGGTTTTCCTTCATCACCCTCTCCTGTTTTGCAGGTTGTGCAGAGATCAGCAGGTAACGGAAACCTTACCAGTGTCAATTAGTCAGTTTCCTCTACGCCAATCCTTCGGAAGCTCGAATGTTCCTGCCCAGATCCCCCGCTGCGCTACCTTAGCACGATCAGCTCCTGCCTCGTGCCTGTCGTCCTGGTCATAGTAGGGCACCGCCCAACCGTTCTCGATCATCCACCCCGACAGGCTAACATTGGCTACGGCACAGTCTCCGAGAATGCGGCGATAGCGGTCCTCGCCTTGTGATTGGCAAGTTACGGGTCTGCGGGCGATGAAGTCTGAAAGAGCTAGTGCCGCCTGCTGACCGCAGCGCCATGCCCGGCCTTGGCGATCAAAACAGGATTGCCGTGATTCAGGCGCGTCGATGGATACCAGTCTGATCCGCTCCCCATGAATTTCAATTGTGTCTCCGTCGATTACGCTGGCCTGCCCGGCAATGCTGTTTGCTAAGCCTGGTCCTGCCATGATGCAGTACAGGACAGCGACTAAGAAAAACCGATTCATCCGGCGCTTCCTTCCTTGAGACGTTTCTGTAGGGCTGACCGGCCGCAACAGGCTGTTGTTCACAGCCATGCAACAGTGCTGCTAGAGCTTCGGGTTGATTGAACGCGCATGCGTTGCCACCGTCCCATCCTTTTTCCGCTCCCTCGATGCGCCGTAGAGGCATGAAACGTACGGATGGTCCTATCGGGGTCATGATCCTGCATAAGAATAAGAGGTAGATTGGTATTCAGTCCGCTTGGCAGACTCGCGTAAATCAATGGCCTTTCCCATCACGGCCAAAGCCTTTGCAAGATCGGAGTCCTCGATCTTGAACGCCGCCAGTCCAGCAAGGTCGAGCGCCTTCACATGCTCCGCTTCCATAGCGGCGCGATCCTCACGACCTGCTTGTTCATCATCCGGCGTAGCTGGACGGCCAGCCCACCGACCGAGAAGCGCAAGGGCGCGCTTAGGGGCTGACAGTCGGTAGGCATTACTGACCTGACGGACCTGCGGCCCCCGGCCCTCGTTCGGGGCAGGCTCAACGCGGCGCAGCCAGTCCAGAAAGCCATGATCCCGCAGCGCCTTCAGCGCCCGTACAACCGCGTCACGCGACCGGCACAGCTTGTCAGTGATGTAATCAAGGGACGGGTCAAGTCGGCCCGACTTGAAGTTGACCAGATTGGCAAACAGCGCCAGGACCTCCAATGCCACGCCTCCAAGGGGACCGTTCCGCTTGCCGGGCTCCTTGTTGGCCCGCTCATAGTGTCGAGCTGCCATCAGGAATTTCTGCACGTCCTGACGCGACGTACCGCGCCAGAATGATCCCTCACATGATCCTTTGCGAAGTGAATTGCGACGGATCGGTCTGCGATCCATTGCAGAGCTATCGCCCTGCTCGCCATTAACAACGCCACCTATGCGTTTGAAAAAACTGCCGCGTTCTGCGGCCTCTCCGGTATTCATCTGCTGCTCCTTGATCAAGAAGCGCGGTGTCCGCAGGCAAGCCGTATCCGTTCGCACAGATGCGCTTTTGCTCTTGATTTTCGGGAGTGGAGAGGTAACTATAGCAAGTGAAATGTGATGCTAATTCAGGTCGCCAAACCTGTGTTACCAAACCCAAGCCCCCTCGTGCGGACCCCCGCGCGGGGGGTTTCCTTTTGGGCTGGTGGTTTTATCTGATTCTGCTCGTCCCTCCCTTTTCGGGCATTTTGCCGCACAGCCTACGCCAGAGGGGGAGGTGCGGCAATTGATTGTGTGCGGGTCGGCGGCCAACTACCAGCATCAGTAGGTCTGCCACGTGACTTCGGAAACTTGGCCGGTGTGATCCGTGGTCCGCATGGCAATGCCTCTGCGGGTGCCGGTATGTTCTCCACCTTGAAAGCCAGCTCGAATGCGAACCCATGACGGGGTGTCCTGCAGGCGCACACTGGTCCAATGAAAATCGCCGTTATCGTCGTAAAAGCCGCGTTGTGTGGAGTCGTACACTTCGACACCCCCACTGTTACGCTGAGCGCGATAGTCTACATGATAGACCTCGATGCCGTCGCGAAAGCCCCTTATCTGGTCAGTCAGTCCGTCACGCCCCACGTTAGGCAGCGGTGGCATGCCACTTGCCTGTAGGGGGCAGTTCCAAAGCTGCAAAGGCGGCTCGACCGGCCAGGGCGTGACACGGCGGATCATTTCAGCTCTGGCTGCGGTACATTCGACCGACGCAGGAAAGCCCCCTGCCAGACAAAGCAGGATCGCACAGTCGATAGAGTACGCGTCAGCTTTGTGAGCTGATGCCATCGCCGTTGCGGCACAGGCGATAGCCCCAAGAACCTTCATTCGCATCATCGACCTCCTTCGGAACGCTGTAGCATACGAAAACAGCAGCTAACACAATAAATGAAATGTTGCATCATTCAACATTGTTTACCGGAAATGCTTCTTTGTAGCGATCGTACCAAACCGTGCCTCGTTCGATTGTGTCAGCATGAGAGTCTTGAAGGCATACAAGATACGCATTTAGATCACTGAAATATCTATCATATTCGTCTTTTGGTGAAATGCCGTACTCAGCGGCCAATCCTTCATCGACGACAGGATCTTCCGGGAATAGGCATAGATGCAAAGCTTGCGGCGTAGCAGGTAGCGCGCTTGACCCGATCATCTGCGTCAATGCCACGACTGCGATAGCACCGATCATTCGCCATGCTCCTTAACCGGAGAAATAGCCCGTATGAGGGTAGCGCGACTGACGCCAAGGGCCTTGGCTGCCTGAGCCTGCGTCATCTGCTTGGTTGCCAACCATGCCTGGGCTTGGGCAATCTGCGCGGGCGCCAGAAGGCGCCGGCGTCCTATGATCCTGCCACTGGCACGGGCGGCTTCTAGTCCTGCCCGCGTCCTGTCTGCGATCAGGTCACGCTCAAATTGTGCGATCATCGCAAAGACATGAAACATCATCCTGCCCTGTGGTGTCGTCGTGTCGATCTGTTCATTCAGGGACCGCAAGCGAACCTTCCGTTCGGAAAGCTCGTTGGCGATTGCGATCAGCTCTTTGACACTCCGCGCCAAGCGGTCCAGCCGCCAGACAATGAGGGTATCCTCGCCAGAAAGGTTGGATAGAAGGCGCTGCAACTGTGGCCGGGCGTTCTCGTCCGCTCCGCTTCCGACCTCAGAAACAACGTAGTCGCACCCTGCCGCCTTGAGAGCATCAAGTTGCAGACGGTGATCCTGACCACTGGTCGATACCCTAGAATAGCCCACTACCGCCATCGCCCGCCTCTCCGATGTTGCAAAAGCCAGCCCATAATGGGCATGTCGCAAAATTTGCCTTTGCGACGGCTTTTGCAACACGTTTGACGCTGTTGCGCAAACGATCGTTTTTGAACATGGCTGGCACGGGGCGAGAGGGGAGGGCATCCGCTAATCCGCAATAAGTTTCTTAAACGCGGGGTCTGGACGGATTTGCCTAGCTGAGGAAGCAGAATAGCTTTTTGGTCAGGTAGATCGGTCAATTTTGTATTTGTACTTGACTCGGCATGGGTAAACTAGACCTGCTTTCCTTGTCAGGCAGTCTACCTCTCGGGCTTGACAGCTTCACCAAAGCGAACGGTCAGCGGTCGGCGCAGCATCGACGCGAAGAGCCGAAGCTATGTGAAAACTCGACTATGCGCAGGTTATCCCAGAACGAAGTTCTAACACAGGTGCAGGAGCGCGATTTTCTTCTGATATTAGCTACCTTAGGTAGAACTAAGAGAACAGTGTTCTCAGGAGGTTACCAAACCTGGTGTCTTTACACAGCCTCACCTTTTTACGGTCTGGACTTGCCCATCTTTGGTGGGGAGCGTTTAGCTCAGTTCCCCGCCCTTTCGCTTAAAGGCGATGGGGCTCTTGAAGCCGAGCGATAAATGCCGCCGGACGGGGTTATAGAACCCGTTGATGTATCTGGCGACGGTGTTTTCGGCCTGCTGGCGGGATTGCCAGGCGACCGGCCAGATTAGCTCCGACTTGATGGTCTTGAAGAACGTCTCGACCATTGCATTGTCGTAGCAGTTCCCACGCCCGCTCAGTGAGATCTGGATGCCGCGTTTATGAAACGGGCCGATCCGGCCCGATTGTCGGATCGCATCCGGCGCGACAAAGCGCTGCGGCCCAAGATCGCGCGTATTTTCGAAGAGAACTGGCGCGTCTACGGCGTGCGCAAGGTCTGGCGTCAGCTGGATCGGGAAGGCGTCGATGTCGCCCGTTGCACAGTCGCCAGACTGATAAAGGACATGGGTATTCAAGGCATCATCCAGGGCAAGCAGCACAAGACTACGATCCCCTACAAGAAGGCCTCGTGCCCGCTGAACAAGGTGAACCGGCAGTTCCGCGTGCCTGCGCCGAACATGCTCTGGGGTCGTCCATTGTGGCACCATTGGTCCGAGCTCAATGGACGACGACTTCACTTACGTCGCCAGCTGGAAGAAGTTTGTATATGTCGCCTTCGTCATCGATGCCTGTGCCCGCAAAATCGTCGGCTGGCGCGCGAGCCAAACAGCCCATGCAGGCTTCGTTCTCGATGCCCTCGAACAGGCTGTCCACGACTGCCGCCCAGCCAAGGGCGTGGGGCTCGTCCACCATTCCTACCGCGGGTCGCAAGGCGGTCTCAACCGGTCGTCGCAACATGGTCAGTTTCGGCGTTCGTGAGCAGCGCGTCCAGTGCCTCTGCCGGGGTTCTCCAGCCGAGGGTTTTGCGCGGACGTCCGTTGAGCGCAGCTGCAACAGCTTCGAGATCATCAGGACCGTGCAAGCTAAGATCGGTTCCCTTCGGGAAGTATTGGCGCAGCAGGCCATTGGTGTTTTCATTTGTGCCGCGCTGCCATGGGCTGTGAGGATCGCAGAAGTAGACCGGCAGATCAGCGGCGACGGTCAGTTCAGCATGACGGGCCATCTCAGCCCCCTGATCCCAGGACAGCGAACGCCGAAGATGGCGCGGCAGATGAGATGCGACGTCACGGGGGAGCTCCTCGATCTGTAAACACCGAAAAATCATGGCGTGTCGCATTTCAAAATAGAACCCACGGGTTCTACACATAATAACTTAATAAGCTTTATTATGCATCGTTGTTCCTAACTCAGACCCCCAGCAGGCTTGTACGCTCTGACGCCATTATCTTTGCCGCAATCGGTGACGTGATCATCTGGATCACCGCAAAGAAAGCAGCAGGCACCGCGATTTCAGAAGGGAGGCCCGATGCTGCAACGAATGCGGCAGCGATGCTGAATTCCTTTTTGCTCGTGGTGAACAGATAGGCGATCAGCTCCGCGCGATCCTCCGCGAACAGCTTGGCAATCATGCCGACAGCATAGCCGATCAGGTTCAGTGCCAAAGCTGCCAGAGCGATCACCAGCGCGTACCAGCCGTAGCCAAGGATCGTCGCTGAATTCGGCCCGATCACGGCCAGCAGAAGAACCAGATACAATACGGACCCCAGCCCAGGCCACGCATAGTCGAACCGCGATACCTGCTTCAGAAACTTGGTCCGCAGCCAGACGCCGACGACGGTCGGCACCACCACAACCAGCACCAGCTCCAGAACCACGGCGCCAACAGGAACGGTCAGCTCGATGCCTGTCAGCCACAGAAACAGGAATGGGATGATGAACGGGGACAAGGCCGTGTTCACGGCATTCAGGACAGCAGCCAAGGCGACATTGCCGCGTGCCAGCAGCACCAGGAGGGGTGCGGATACGTCAGTCGGGAGCATGCCGACCAACGTCTGTCCCGCCGCAAGGTGCCCGCTGCCGAAGAAGATGCGCCCGGTCAGCCAGCCTGCCAGCGACATTGGCCCATAGACCAGACCCAGAGCCCAAATCTGACGGCTCGGCTTGCGGAAAACGATCCGAACGGCCGCCGCGTCGAAGGTCAGGCTAATGACCAACATCAGGAGCGCCAGAAGGGGGCTGATCCCCGCCTCAAGCCCTATCCCGATAGAGGGCACGGCAAGTCCGAAAGCTGTGGTGGCAACCGCCATGAACAGCAGATTGTTTTCGACGAATCCAAGAAGCTTGCGCATGTCAAATGTCACAGTTCGCGTTTGTGGGACGTCCGCTGCACTTGGCGAAAAGAGCGATGGCCTGGTCGCACCATGCGCAATGGCCCTCGCAGCAATCGTGCATCAGAAAAGCGACCAGATCCGAAAGCGCAGGGAATTTGGCGCTGTAGACGATGGATTTCCCGTCACGCCAGTTTTCGACCAAGCCTGCGCTTTCCAGCTCTTTGAGGTGGAAGGAAACGAGCGATGGGCTGGCATCGCCCAAGGCTGCGGCAATGGCCCCGGACGCCATGCCTTTCGCACCTGCAAAGACCAGCAGCCGGATGATCCGCAGGCGGATTTATTGAGACAGGGCCGCAAATCCGGCCAGGGCAGCTTTTTCTTCCATATCAATCAAACACTACAAGATTCGTTTGATCGTTGATCTGCTGAACCAGACAGACCGTCAAGAGGCGCTTATGCGTGCAGTGAAGTTCTTTTCAAGATATCCAATTTGACCCAAATATTTTATATATCCATCGATTATCGAATGGATACTTGATACAGCGTTGAATGAAATAAGACTTCTCACAAAAAATTCCGTGAAGGACTTGAGTCTATTGAAATTTAGTGGGAGATTAATAATTGAATATGAGCCAGTAGTTGGAGCGTGATATGAAAATTGGATCCTACGCTGTACTTGCAGCCGTCTTGGTCACTGCCGGTTGCGGAACTACAGCGGTAAATACCGTGGCTGGGAGCAATCCGCAGGAGCTTCCCCCAGAGTTGATCTCTCTTGCTGCGCCGGGGCAAGATGTGTCTACAGCGAGACTTCTTCCAAGTGATAATTGCTACTGGTACGAACATCGTGGGCAAGTGGAAACGACCTTGCTTCCGCTCACCACCGCTGCAGGCAGTCCTATATGTCAGAAATCACAGCCCTCAAGTTAATTAGAGGACATAAAAGAATCTATATTCTTTTAGCTGCGGGATGTCACGCTCTCTGCTGTCGAATAGAGAAACGCGGTAGAGCCTGTTTCGACCTTTGGATATAGGTCATTGATATGTGCCATGACCATCCGGACACAGCCAGAGCTCGCACTCGTCCCAATGCTTGTTGGAAACGGGGTACCATGAATGCGCAGATACGTATCTCTCTCGCCGACGTAGAGATAAAGAGCGCGAGAGCCGAGCGCATTCCTTGGGCCTGGCTCTACGCCCCCTTCAAACTGGCCATAGATTTCTGGTTCCCGAGCAATCATACTCTGCGTCGGGGTCCAGTGCGGCCATTCGACTTTTCGCTTTATCGTATAGACACCAGGTTCATATAGATCTCCCCTACCGATGGCCACGCCGTAGCGCATTGCCGTTCCACCAGCTTCAATATGGTAGAGGTATTTCGCGACAGCATCCACGTGAATGTCGCCCGGCACTAAGCCGCTATTGGCTTGCACTCTTTGCGGGAGAAAGCGCGGGTGCAATCCCCAAGGATTGGATGTGAAGGCATCATATCCGGAAGGGGTGACCTGCGCATCCCAAGCAGCTTTTTGACTCTCTGTTGGCCAAGACGCCGCAAGCAGGGGGGTGGAAATTGCGGCCGAGAAAAGCGCGGTGGTCGTTTGTACGAAGTGTCGTCTGCTTAACATATGTGAGGCTCCTTGCTTAACTCGATATCGGTTATTAATTCATTTTAATATGATTAAAAAACCGCCCATCATATTAAACCTTTTATTTTTTTATCTTCGCCCTTTTCTGATATGATTTTTTGACCCTATGTTCAGCCGATTTTCAGGCTGCTAGGGATAGATCATAACCGGAATTCCGGGTTGCAGCATTGCATAGACGTCTTCTATTTCCTGGTCAGTCAATGCCAGACAGCCTGCAGTCCAGTCCCGGTTCTTCGGTGCGAAGACATTGCCTTCGGGGCCGCGGCCATGGAACATGATATCGCTGCCCGCACTTCGACCGAATTGAGCTGCATAAGCTTTATCCTGTTCATTTGGATAAGATATGCCCACCGATAGGTGATATCGGCTCCGTGGGTTAAAACGGTCGATGTAATATAGCCCCTCGGGCGTTTTTCCGTCGCCCTCGAATTGCTTTGGGCCGAGCGGTTGGTTGCCGAGGCCAAAGTTATACGATCTCAGAACGGTTTGCCCGTTCAACAGAAACATCCGCCGCTCAGCCTTGTTCACCACGACCTGAGTAACAGGGGGCCCTGAGTACCGTTTGAACTGAGGTATCGCTCCTCTTGCCGGGGCAGTCGACGGCGCGGATTTTCCACATGCAGCGAGAAGAGCCAGCAAAGCCAGCGAGGCATGGCGCCGGGAGAAGTTTGGCATCGATCTATTTCCTGCTCGGATGTTTTTTATGATGCTTCAGGATAACGGGTAAACACTTCACTGGTACCGTCCCGGCGAACAAGCAGCACATCGTATGCGTCGCGCTTTGTTTCCGGGCCCATGCCGGGGCTTCCGTATGGCATTCCAGGAACCGTCAGGCCGAGAGCTTCAGGGCGCTCTCGAAGCAAGCGCCGGATATCGTCAGCAGGAACATGTCCTTCCAGGAAGTAGCCATCAACGCTGCCGGTATGACAGGATGTCAGTTCGATCGGTACGCCCAGATCGATCTTGTGCTGCATCAGCAAGGTGCCAAACCGCTCTTCACTCGTTACCTGAAAACCGTTCTCCCGCAGGTAATTGGTCCACTGTTTGCAGCATTCGCAGCCGCTGCCCTCCACGACATGGATGGCAGGGCGGCTTTCAGCCCAGGATAGAGACGGCAGACCGCTTGCTGCGGCTGCCATCATCATGGCGCGTCGTGTCAGTTTGATCATTTTATGCCTCTCGATCCGGCCGATGAAGATGTTTGAATGCCATCAGCTTTCCGCTTCCGAGTAGTCGCGAAGAAAGTAGCCGGTGGAGAGACGCGCAACTGTCAGCATGACGCGGTCAGTCGGTTTGGCGATCGCTGTTCGGGGCGCCGGTGTTTTCTTGATGGGATCCGTTGGCTTGCCGTCGATGCGAACTTCGTAATGAAGGTTAGGTCCACTGACGAGGCCGGTTGCGCCCACGTCACCGATTCTGGCCCCGGTGTTCAGCTCGACACCTGGAGCGATCCCTGCGGCAAAACGCGAAAGATGCGCATAGCGGGTCAAGACGCCCCCGCCATGATCGACATCGATCGTCCGACCATATCCCCGCATGGTTCCTGCAAACACGACCGTTCCTGCGCCGGTGACGCTGACCGGCGTTCCGGTCCGTGCGGCGTAATCGACCCCCGTGTGCATTCGTTGCGTGCCAAGCACGGGGTGCCGGCGTTTGCCGAAGACCGAAGACAGCCGGGCTCCCGCGACAGGCCGCGCGGACTGCTGGACCTGCGCACCATTCCGAAACAGGATGAAGGGCTCTTCAACCGAGCCGGTCACGAGCTCGAAGATGTCCGTGTTCTTTTCAACCCGCGCATAGGCGAGTTGCGGTTCACCCACGACTGTTCCATCAGGCAGAATACTTTCGCTCCACATCAATGCGATACGCTCGGTTCCCTCAAGGTCCCGAAAGTCGATCTGGCCTGCCAGGAGCGCCGCCAGGTCAACTGCGAAACTTTCGGGCGCGTTGCGGGCGGCGAGCGCCTCAAAGAGAGAGCTGTCCAGGATAAAAGTTTCCCTGCGGTCCCGAAGCAGGATCTCCGTCTTGATCAAGGATGCTTCGAGGGGTTTCGTGAAATCCAGAACGATGTCCGTTCCGTCTTGGGTCAGAAGCGAAAGACGCGCAAGTTGGGAGGGATCGTCGGAAAACACACTCCATCTGAGGATTTGCCCCGGGCTGAGGGTCGACAGGTCGAAGACATCTGAAATCGCCAGTGCGGCCTCGGCCCGGAGAGGTGCGCCGATACCAGCATGCGACAATATCGAATCCAACGTGTCTCCCGGAACGACCTCATGTCGCGACATGGGGGCAACTGCCTCGGTGAGGTGAGACAGTTCCGCCGGGGTTTCGGCGTGCGATGATGTCGTGACGGCAATCGCGCCGGCAGTCAGCAAGGCTTGCAAGATCATCAGGTCTGGTTTCCCGTCAGGCAATAAGGTCTGGCATTGGGGAGCAGGCTCCCCACGCAGCATCGATAGGTTGTCTACAGTTCGAAAAGGCGGGCGATGCAGACACCGACAATTGTTCCGGCCAAGCCGAAAGCAATCGCGTATCCACCCGCATATTGAACTCTGTCCAGTCGGGTGCCGCCGAGGGCGCGCGCACGCTGGACCCCTCGCACTCCACCGATCAGAGCCGCAATGACCGTCAGCATTGGAATTGTCGCAGCGTTTGTTGGTTCATGCCGTATCTCGCCTCTCGTCATCGACACGTGCGTGTCTGCGACCTAAAGCAGCTAGAGGTTCAAGAAAAATGCCCCTCGATCACGGTCTTGTCAGGGGATCGGGAGTTCTGATCTAATCCCGATTGCATCCGAGCCTTCTACTTCCCAGCATCCGTTTCTGTCATCGCCAGCTAATCACTGACCGGCATCGTCGATCGTGGGGTGGTTCGTAACGCACAGCGAATGATCGCCCAAGACCTCGATGACCCGACAATCGGATATCCGGTCACCCGCGCACTGGACCACCATGCGCTCAAGTTCGGTCTTCAGGGCCGTCAGGCGGGCAAGACGGCTTTCAACCTCGGCAAGCTGCGCTTTGGCGATTGCGTCGGCTGCCGCACAGGGCTGATCGGGATCGTCGGACAGGCTCAGAAGGTCGCGGATCGCCTCAAGGGAAAAGCCAAGCTCGCGGGCGTGTCGGATGAACGCCAGTCGTTCATGGGCTTTGTGCGTATAAAGGCGCTGATTACCGGCGCTGCGCTCGGCTTCGGGCAGCAGGCCGATTTGCTCGTAGTAGCGGATCGTTGGCACTTTGACCCCCGTCGACGTTCCCAGCTTTCCAATCGTCAGCATGAACATTCTCCTTGAACCTATAGCTGCTAGAGGGAGTAAACCTCCGAATCGATGATGGCAACGGCCCTGCTTTCTGCAGAGGAGAGAATGATGACGATCACGAATGAACCCGGCATGACCCTGTGCGACTGGACGGTGTCCGGAATGGATTGCGCCTCCTGCGCGACCAAGGTGCGCGGCGCGGTGTCCCGCTTGCCTGGCGTCAGGGATGTGGAGATCGGCATCATGTCCGAACGCCTGCGCCTGACCGTTGATGAACGCCTGACCGACACGGACAAGATCGAGAAAACCGTGCGTGCCCTTGGATACGGCATTCAGACCCGTGCGCCAGGAAAGAAGGATTTCGTGATCCCGGGGAATGCGCCGGAGAGCCATCATGGCCACAGTCACGCCGATCACCCCGCTGTGGCCAAGACCGACCACTCCGGCCACGGCAGTCCCGGTCACGTCCATGACGACCCTGCCGACCGCGGCAAGGCATGGTACCAGACTGGCAAGGGCAGGCTGGTCATCCTGACCGGGCTCTTGTTGGCGGCGGCTTGGGCGATGGAGCTGATCGCCCCGCAGATCGGGAGCTGGGCCTTCGTGGCGGCCTGCCTTATCGGTGTCGCCCCCGTCGCGCGTCGGGCTTTTGTCGCTGCCCGGTTGGGTCAGATCTTCACGATCGAGGGATTGATGACCATCGCTGCATTGGGCGCGCTGTTCATCAATGCCGCCGAAGAGGCTGCCTTGGTGGTCTTTCTCTTTGCCGTAGGCGAGGTCCTGGAGGGTGTTGCGGCAGGCAAAGCAAGAGACGGCATCCGGGCCTTGGCGAACTTGGTCCCGAAAACGGCGCTCTTGGAGGTGGACGGCGTGACCCGGGAGGTTGCCGCGTCTAGCCTGACGATCGGTCAGACGGTACTGGTCCGTCCCGGCGACCGGATCCCCGCAGACGGAGAGATTTCAGACGGCACGTCCGGGATCGATGAAAGCCCGGTGACCGGAGAGAGCATTCCCCGGACCCGCGGCCCGGGCGAAAATGTTTTTGCCGGTTCGATCAACACGGAAGCGGTCTTGCGGGTCACCGTGACGAAAGCGGCCGAGGACAACACCATTTCCCGGATCATCCGGCTGGTCGAGGAGGCGGAAGAAGCCCGCGCCCCCACGGAACGCTTCATCGACCGGTTCAGCCGGTGGTACATGCCTGCCATCGTCGCCGTTTCGGCGCTTGTCATCATGATCCCGCCGCTGATGTTCGGTCAGTCATGGGATACCTGGATTTATCGTGGACTGGCGCTCCTGCTGATCGGCTGCCCTTGTGCGCTGGTGATTTCGGTTCCGGCCTCGATCGCATCGAGCCTGTCCACCGGCGCGCGCCGGGGAATGCTGATGAAGGGCGGCGCAGTGATCGAGGCCGCGGCCAAGGTTTCCCATGTTGCCTTCGACAAGACCGGGACGCTGACCCACGGACGTCCGCAGGTCACCGACCTGGTGACGTTGGGAACCACGACTGAGGCGCAGTTGCTGGAGGTCGCCGCGGGCGTCGAGAGCGGATCGAGCCATCCCCTCGCCGTGGCGATCCTGGACAGGGCCAAGACGGCGGGCGTCACGCCCCTGCCCGCCCGCGATGCACGCGCCCTGACCGGACGAGGGGTCGAGGCGACCGTGGGAGATGCCCTGGCATGGGTAAGTTCACCCCGGCATGCGTCGGAGAACGATGGCCTGGACGGTCTTGGCCTGCGTCAGGCGACCATCTTCGAGGATGAGGGCAAGACCGCCGTCGCCGTCTATCGCAAAGGTGTCCCGCTCGGTCTCATCGCCATGCGTGACGAACTGCGGCGCGATGCGGCGGAGGCTGTGCGCCAGCTGGCCGAAATGGGCATCTCCTCGATCATGCTGACCGGCGACAACCCCCGCACAGCTGCCGCCATCGCCGAAGGGCTCAATATCCGCTTCGAGGCCGAGATGATGCCTGAAGACAAGCTGGCCGCCATTCGCGACATGAACGCTCAAGGTGGCGTCATGATGATCGGGGATGGCATCAATGACGCTCCTGCCCTGAAACAGGCCAGCATCGGTGTCGCGATGGGCTCCGGCACGGACGTCGCGCTGGAGACGGCCGATGCGGCCATCCTGCGCGACAGGGTGACCGACATTCCGGCCCAGATCCGGCTGGCGCGGGCCACGATGGCTAATATCCGGCAGAACGTCAGTATCGCGCTAGGGTTAAAGGCTATTTTCTTGGTCACCACCGTTCTTGGCATAACCGGTCTGTGGATCGCGATCCTGGCTGATACGGGCGCGACGGTTCTGGTGACCCTGAACGCCCTGCGCCTCTTGCGCTACAATCCCGAACAGAAGCGCTGAGGCGATGATGACTGGAATGGGCAGTGCAGCGCTGGTTCTTCTTGGCGCCTATCTGGCCCTGTTCTTCCGGGGCTCTGCGATCAATGCCCGGGAGGCGCATCGTCCGGTCTGGTTGTTCCGTCACGCCACGGGCGGCGACCGTCTTGCAGCGCTAGGCTTCCGAGCTGCGTTCGCTCTGGCCCTCCTTGGGTCGTCGGCATGGCGCCTCATGCCGAGCATGGGCGATCTGGATCCCCTGCGGGCTTTCCAAAATCCTGCGTGGATCGGTCTGGCGGGACTGTTCATGGCCAGCCTGGGCGCGATGCTGGCATTTGCCGCCCAGATGTCGATGGCTGCGTCATGGCGGATCGGTGTGGCCGAGGGCGCGACCGGCGCACTTGTCACGGGTGGATTGTTCGGTTTCAGCCGCAACCCGGTTTTTGTAGGTCAGCTCATGTTGCTGCTGGGAACCGCTCTGGTCGTGCCCTCCATCCCGACAATTTTGGGGGTCCTGCTATTCGCAGCCTCGGCGCTTGTTCAGGTCCGCTCAGAAGAACGTGAATTGCGGCGGACGCTAGGCCCTGCTTACGACACCTATTGCCAGTCCGTTCCGCGCTGGATCGGCATCCGGGAAAGGTCACTGCAATGAAGACGTTTCTGATCCTGGCGATGATCGTCGCTACTGCGGCTGCCGATCAGATTACCAAGCTCGCGGTCCTGCGCAGCTTGTCTCCCGGGGAAATTTATTCCGTCTCTCCTGGCTTCAATCTGACGCTTGGTTTCAACGAAGGGGCGAGTTTCGGCATGATGTCGGACCTTATGGCAGGTCGTCCCTTGCTGATGGTTGCCCTGACAGGTGCCCTGGCGATCATCTTTGCGGGAATGGCCTTCCGGGCGGACACGAGGCGCGAAGGCATAGGCCTCGCACTGATCGTGGGTGGCGCTGTGGGCAATATCATCGACCGCCTGCGGCAAGGTGCCGTGACCGATTTTCTGGATGTCTACTGGCGTGATTGGCACTGGCCGACCTTTAACGGGGCCGACATCGCGATCAGCCTCGGCGCCTTGCTTGTGTTGACAGCCATGCTCCGTCCCTCCCGCTCGAAGGAACTCTCTTTTGACCGCACCTGAACCCCGGGGCCTGTCCCGGACTGATGTCGCAATATCAACCGCCTTTCTGGTCGCACTCGCCGCTACGCTCGGCGCGCTGTTCATCGGCGAGATACTGGGGCAGATGCCCTGCACCCTGTGCTGGTATCAAAGGATCGCCATGTTTCCGCTAGTGCCTGTCCTGGCCGTCTCGCTGTGGCGCGGTGACGGTCTGGCACGTCTCTACGGATTGCCGCTGGCGCTGGCCGGGCTGGTCCTTTCCGGCTGGCATTCGGGACTTTACGCGGGACTGATCCCGCAGAGCATCGCGCCTTGCACCAAGGACGGCCCGTCCTGCACCGACCAGGCGCAGACAATCCTGAGCCTGCCCATCCCCTATCTTGCATTTGCCGCCTTTGCAGCCGTTCTGGCCTGCCTCATCGTGTCGAAAGGAAAACGCCCATGAACCGCCGCACCGTACTCATCGGAACATCTGCCATCGGGATTGCCGCCTTTGCCGGCGGCGCGCTCGTGCTGACGCGCAATCGTCAGGCCGAAGCGGATACCCTGGCCGCTGCTGCCCCGGCTGTGGAAACGGACATGCTGGTCCGCGGTCACGCGCCCAGCTTTGGACCAGAAGACGCCCCGGTCACGCTGGTCGAGTTCTTCGATCCATCTTGTGAGGCCTGCCGCGCCTTTCATCCGGTCGTTCAGGACATTCGCGCACAATTCCCCGATCAGGTTCGCATCGTGATGCGCTACGCAGTGTTTCACGAGGGGTCCGACGAGGCGGTCCGCATCCTGGAGACTGCGCGCATGCAGGACAAGTTCGAGCCTGTCCTCGATGCGCTGTTGGAACGGCAGCCGGAATGGGCTGTCCATGGCGCACCGCGGATGGACCTTGCATGGCAAATTGCGGCTGCGGCCGGTCTGGATATGGAAAAGGCGCAGACAGCCCGTCTGTCCCCCGATATCGTCGGCATCCTCAATCAGGACGCGGCCGATATCGCGGCGATCGGCGTACGCCAGACACCGACCTTCTTTCTCAATGGTCGCCAGATGACGGATATCAGCATGGACAGCCTGCTTGCGGATGTGCGCAGTGCCGTGGAGGCATCCTGACCGCGCGGCCTAGGCCCGATCGGCGTAGGCCGCGAACAAGGCCAGTGTGCGCTCACTGACGTGATGCTCGATCCCTTCGGCATCTCGTTCCGCCGTCTCGGCATCCAGGCCGAGGCGGATCAGGAACCGCAGCACAATGGCATGGCGGCGGCGGCATTCCAATGCCAGTCGTCGTCCTTCTTCTGTCAGAAAGACGGACCTGTATCGCTCGCGGGTGATCAGCCCCTCACGGGCCAGGCGATCCAGGGCCTTGGTGACCGTCGGGGCGCGCACCCCCAATCGTGCGGCGATATCCACCGGCCGGGCTTCACCCTGTTCATGGATCAGCTCTGCGATCAGTTCGACGTAGTCTTCGGCCAACTCGTTGCGCCGAGCAGCACGGACGCCATGGAAGGCCTCTGCCCGATTGTCCGGGTGCACAGTATCGCTGGCGGTTGCGGTGGCATGATTGTCTGCGGTCATCTTGCAAGTGTCGCACTTATCGATTGACGGGTAAAGCCAACGGGTAGATTGTTAGCCACAGCTAACTTTTCCTTTCAATGAAGGTTGCGCCGATGTCCCCCGGAGCCTGGCGCCACGAGCGCGACACCCCCTCCCTGTCGGAAGTGTTCCGCACGATCGCCGTTGGCGGCGGCACGACGCGTTTCCGGCGCTTTCTATCCTTTATAGGTCCGGGCTATCTGGTTGCTGTTGGATACATGGACCCTGGGAACTGGGCGACGTCCTTGGCCGGCGGTGCCGCGTTTGGCTATACTCTCCTGTTCGTCGCCCTCTTATCCAACATCATGGCGATCCTGCTGCAATCGCTGTGTGCGCGCCTTGCCGTCGCGTCCGGGCGGGACCTGGCGCAGGCTTGTCGCGATGCCTATCCCCGGTGGGTGTCCATACCGCTCTGGATCTTTGCCGAACTGGCCATCATCGCAACCGACCTGGCTGAGGTGATCGGGACCGCCATCGGCCTCAACCTGCTGTTCGGCATCCCTTTGGAAATTGGCATCTTCATCACGGCAGCCGATGTCTTTCTAATCCTGTGGCTTCAGAACAAAGGCTTTCGTTGGGTTGAGGCTTTCATCATCGCTTTGCTGGGGACGATTACCGCTTGCTTTGCGGTTCTGATCGCGCAGGCCGATCCCGAATGGAGTGCGGTGATCGCAGGCTTTGCGCCAAGCCGGGAAATCATCGGCAATCCCGACATGTTGTATCTGGCGCTCGGCATCATCGGGGCGACCGTCATGCCGCACAACCTCTACCTGCATTCTGGCATCGTACAGACCCGAGCCTACGGGTTGGACCTGCCGTCGAAGCGGGAAGCCCTTCGTCTGGCAACCTGGGATTCCACGATTGCCCTGATGTTTGCCTTAACGATCAACGCATCGATCCTGATCCTAGCGGCCGCGGCCTTTCATACTGTGGGAGAGACGAATGTCGCCGAAATCGACAAGGCGCACTTGCTTCTTGAACCCTTGCTGGGGTCGCAAATCGCCCCGATCCTGTTTGGATTGGCACTTCTCTGTTCAGGTCTGAACTCGACCGTCACCGCAACCATGGCGGGTCAGATCGTCATGGAAGGCTTTGTGAGACTCAGGCTGCAACCTTGGTTGCGCCGTCTGATCACAAGGGGGTTCGCGATCCTGCCCGCGACAGTGGTGATCCTGATTTATGGAAGCGAAGGAACGGGTCAGCTGCTCATTCTCAGTCAGGTTGTCCTGTCATTCCAGCTGCCCTTCGCGATCGTGCCCCTGGTGATGTTTACGGCCAGTCGGGCCAAGATGGGTCCGATGGTCTCGCCCCGATGGCTCACCGCCCTGTGCGTGTTGATCGCCATCACCATCATCGTACTGAACGTGAATCTGCTGATCACAGTACTGGCCTGATCATGGTGTCACCAATGCGTGACGCAAAGCTTTCCAGCTTGAAGCTCATGTGGCTAGAGGCTTTAGGCCGCATGACGAAATAACGGATGCAGGTGTCATGCGATTGAACAAGCTTCAAAAGGGCCTTTGGGCATTGGTTGCCGTAGCGCTGATGGCCGTTGGCGCTGCGGTCGTTTTCATCGACCGGTCATCACCCTCCGTCGAGCAGGCAGAGTTTCGTCCGATCTTCGCGCTTCCTGATGCCGATGGGCGGTTGCGCAGCCAAGCCGATTTTCCGGGCAAGCATCTGCTGGTCTTTTTCGGTTTCACGAACTGTCCCGACATCTGTCCGACAACCTTGGCCGAGGTCGCTCAGGTTATGGACGATCTGGGCGAACTGTCCAACGACGTGCAGCCGCTCTTTATTTCGATCGACCCCGAGCGCGACAGAGAGCTAGGCCTCGACGAGTATACAGAGGCATTTCACCCTTCCATTCTCGGCCTGGCCGGGGATGCGGCACAAACCCGTGCTGCGGCGGACAGCTTTCGCATCTATTACGAGCGTGAAGACAACGCGGACGCGCCTGATGGATATGCCATTTCCCACAGCCCTGCCCTTTACCTGATCAGTCCTGAAGGTGACTGGCTTGGCCAGTTTACCTATGGCACGCCCGCCTCCGAAATCCTCGCTGAACTCAAAGCCAGATTGTGAAGTCATGAAACGCATCTTTGCCACCCTCGCTCTGATCGCCGCTGCGGGCCCTGCTTTGGCCTGCGAAACCGTGACAACCGGTTCGTTGGAGGTCTCTCAGGCCTGGTCCCGTGCCTCCATTGGTACAGCGCGGCCCGGCGTGGTCTATCTGACCATCCGCAATTCCGGCACTTCAGATGACGCACTGATGTCCATCACCACACCTGCAGCAGATATGCCCATGCTGCACCAGACGGTCATGACCGACGGGATCGCCTCGATGCCCCATGCGATGGAGGTTCCGGTCCCCGCAGGGGGCCAGGTCGCACTGGAACCAGGGGGCTATCACGCCATGCTGATGGATTTGACCCAAGTTCTGGAAGAGGGCGAGACCTTCCCAGTGACACTGACGTTTCGCGATGCCGGTGAGGTGACCATTCCCGTCACCGTCCAGAATATCGGCGCAAGCGCGCCGACCTGCAAATCACCCGACGAATGAGGTCAGCAACCCTGCTGCGCGGAGTTGCCATGGCTGGGGCTGCGGTGGTGTTCATGCTGTCTGTTGGCTGGTGGCAAACGCGTGATCGGGCACAGGACACTGCGGGCGTTCTGCCCCTCTCGATCGATCGCATGTCATTCAAGCTGATGGATCAGGATGGAAAGACGGTCGAGCCGCAGGATTGGCTGGGTCGCCCGACAATGGTGTTCTTCGGTTTCACCTGGTGTCCGGATATTTGCCCCACCACGCTCAGTGACATCTCCGGCTGGCTTGAGGCCCTCGGGCCCCAAGCGGACCAGATGAATACGGTTCTGATTTCAGTAGATCCGGAACGCGACACTCCGGAAATCCTAGGCGATTACCTGTCGAATTTCGATCCCCGCATAACGGGGCTGACGGGCCCCCTGCCCCAGATCAAGGCTGCTGCGGAAGGATTTCGGGCCACATACAGAAAAGTGTCCGCAGAGGAGGGCGATTACACGATGGATCACACTGCAGGCGTGTTTTTGTTTGATGCCGATGGTTGTTTTGCCAATATCATCGACTATCATGAAGACCCTCGTTACGCGGTCCCGAAAATAACTCGTATCATTAATTAGAAAAACGCAGAATCCGATTGTGTCAGCGTAAGGCATTCCGCGAATGGGGCATCTCCTTTTACTACAGCTAGTGAGTGCGTGGGAATGATGGAGGGTCCGGTAATGGGAACGATGATGCTGGCATGCGGGCTGTTCATGCTGCTCGTGGTGGTGGTACTCACGCTGGCCATTATGGCGCTGGTGAAACATCTTCTGAGGCGGGATGAAAAGGCTTAGCCTGACCCAGACTTACGCAGGGGCCTTTGCACTGGCTGCATGAGCAACGCAGCCAGAAGTGAGGGTTTAGCCTTTATTGGCGATCGTTTGACGGCCGGTGACGCTACCTTCGAACAGGAGATCTACGCTAGCACCTGTGCGCCATGCCGCAGCGCGGGCCTCAAGCGCCAGCCCGACTGGAAGCACAGGCTAGAAAACAGTCGCAGGTCAGCTCCGCCATACGACAAAACCGGCCCATGTGGCACCCTGCCAACAGTCAGCTGTTCCGATATCCTCGTCCTTGAAGACCAGTAGGCGTCAGTTCTTAGCCTTCGTCACTTTGCCATTTCCGGGGAGTTGCTCATCGGTCTGGAGGAGATCAGTGCCGGCGTGACCCTCCTTGATGAGGTGACCCACCACAAAGCCGCCGTGGCAGAGCAGAAGACTACAACGGCCGGTACTCTTCGGCAGTACTCCAGCGAGTTGGTCGCTGTCCTGAGCCAATTCCAATTACCCATTGGCAGTGCGGGCTCAGCAAATTTCGGAAGAAGGCTGTCGAGCCCCTATGCGAACAGACGATCTGCTATGCCTCAATGCCCCATATCGGCGGCCTGACACTGCCAGACACATCCTGTTCATCATGCCTTTGTGATGAAGCATTGCACTTGGGCGTGATGGCGGGACGCAAGATTGCTGCCTGAAACTTGTTATCCGTCACAATACGCCCCCGTGGCGACGTGTCTCTTGATACATAGAATGCGTCATGCTTTGCGTACGATGAAGTTGCGCGCTTCACATATGATGGACTTGTAACATTCATCTCGAGGATCGCCATGCCACAAGTGTCCACCCCACAGTCCGCTCTTTCTGCCAGCCCGGCCGACAGTGCTGCAATTCAAAATGCGCTTGATACCGTGCGCGAGACACTGGGGATGGAAGTCGCCTATCTCTCCGAATTCGTACAGGAACGTGCGGTATTTCGAGCGGTCAGTGCCCCTGGCCTCGAGGCGATGATCCGCCCGAGCCAGAGCATGGATCTGAGGGAAGTCTACTGCAAACACATCCTGGATGGCGGTCTGCCCAGCTTGATCACCGATACCAGTCAGCACGCAATAGCGACTGATTTGCCGATCACGCAGATGATCCCGATCGGCAGCCATCTGTCCGTGCCGGTCAGGCGGGCCGATGGCAGCGTCTTTGGAATGTTCTGTTTTCTCAGCCGCCATGCAAGGCCCGATCTTGGGCAGGAAGATCTGACCATGGTGCTGGCACAGTCTGTGGGTGTCGGGACACGGCTGTTCGGAGCACCGGATCGTGCCACTGACAGGGAAAGTTAACCGATAATTCCAGTTCCATACGGTTTAGTGCTCAGGGGGCATAGCAAGCCGCCATGCCAGGCCTGATCCGGGACGGGGTGACCTGACCAAAGTAGGGAAGGGTCCTTTGAGGTGGGAACGCGGCAGTTTGGTCATCAGATCACTCCGCCCGCAGCGGTAAGACCCGGCGGGCGAGGCACCAAATCAGATCTTCGCATCCGAAGCATCGGTAGGTGTCGCGTTGTCCTTAACCCCGGCACACAACGCATTGGGCGGCGTTTGTTACCATTAAATATGATATTCAGGCGCCAGCTCGCGGAAGTCTTCTCCTGTTCCGCACGATAATACGGTAAACCGCAGCGAGCAGCGTCTAATCCCACGCATCGCCACAGTCTTCGTCATCACCTTCCATCGCTGCCAACCGTCCAACTCCGCGCACCTTGTGTCAGCTTTAATGGCAGGAATGTCGAATTTAACGGCAAGATACCGCCTTTGATGGCAAAGCCGCTCCATTGAGTTTATTGAGTTTCGTATACCGTATTTAAGAGCTACGCGACACAAGGGCACACCTTCGAGTCTCTGTACGGACGGAGATCTGCCTGCGTAGCGGAGCGGGAGCCTGAGAGGCGACGCACATCTCTGCCAACGTCAAATCGCCGCGCGCCACATCCGATACCGCCCCTGTCCGGTCATCTCCCGGATCAGACCCTGTTCCTCCATCCAGGCGAGGTTGCGCTGAACGGCCGCGCGACTGGCGCCGGTCAGGGCCTCAGCCATCGGGGCGGAGATGAGCGGCCATTCGGTCAGCACGGCGCGCAAGGCCGGTGGCGTGCGGCCCGACAGCGGGATCATTGCAATCTGCGCCCTCTCGGCCCAAACCTCGATATCATCCAGATGGCGCATCGCGGTCAGGCATGCCGTTTCCATTCCGTCGAGCCACCGCGCCAGACGCTCAGCGGGCGGGCCACCAGCACGCAACCCCCCTGCCCCGCCCATGGCCAGAGGCGCGAAGACCGCACCCTTACCGTCGCTGGCCGCGATCCGTGCGGCTGTGACCACCTTTTCAATCTGATCACCTTGCTGCCCAAGCCCAGCAAAGCTCCAGAGGTGAAAGCCCATGCAAGCGCGGGTGATGGGATGCAGAGCCACGGCTTGCGCCATCAGGTCAAGCCAACCGCCTGCGCGATCCGCGAAGGGCTCCGCATCAGGCCCCATGTTCTCCGGGTCGCGGCGGTCGAGAAAGGCGGACAGGTCCCCTTCCGGACCGGGCCCGCCTGTCAGCCGGCGCACTGCCCACCCGATACCCGCGAGCGCACCGGTATCGTCCTGCACGCCAGACAGGCGCAGCGAGATCCACAGTGCGAGCCGGTCTGCCCCGATGCGGTCACCGGCAAACCAGCTCAGATCACCTGCCTCAAGCAGCGCCAGCCTGTGCCGCCAGCCCTTCGGGCCACGCCGCAGCCGATCGTCCAGTGCCCCGAGCCTGCCCGCAACTCGGGCAAGACGAGCTGCACTGCCCGCCTCTGACGTCCGCCAGTCATCGATGATCCTGAAATCACGGGGTTCAGCCCGTGGCCCGGGCGGCAGGTCGTCAGGCGCGTCGTCGATCGGACCGGGCAGAAACCACAGGTCGTCCTCCGATGTCTCATCGACCTCTTCGGTACCCGGAAGAGCGTCGATAAAATAGCCAGGTAGAATAGGTCCTTGGGTCTTCATAGGTGCAGAATACATATCTTTTGCATCTTACCTAAGGGTTTAATTTTGAGGTGTCAGCGGCCGATGTGGAGCATGTCCGCGCAATGTCCTCGGTTAGCTCTCTGGATGTGCTCGCAGGGTCAAAACCCCGGGCTTTTTGCGGAGCAGCGTCACAGAATGGGGCGTTGCATCTGTTTACAAACGGTCGTTTACTTACGTCTACATGTTATGAAAGGTAGCCCTATATGCCGCTGATTGGCTATGCCCGCGTCTCTACGGATGATCAGACACTGCTGCCGCAGGCCCAAGCTCTGAAAGCCGCAGGTTGCTCAGTCATCCGCGAGGAGCACGGCTCCGGAGGCAATCGCGCCCGCCCCGTCCTGACAAGCGTCCTGGACGGTATCCGCAAGGGAGACACGCTGGTCGTCGTTCGGATCGACCGACTGGCCCGATCCCTCTCGCATCTGCTGGAGATCATCGAGCAACTCGAAGCACGGGGTGCGTTCTTTCGGTCCATCGAGGATCCGATCGATACGGCATCGCCCCAGGGGAAGTTCACGCTTCAGGTGCTTGGGGCGGCGGCCGAGTTCGAGCGGGCCCTGATCCGTGAGCGCACAAAAGCGGGACTAGCCAGCGCACGTCTCGAAGGCCGCATTGGCGGAAATCCCGGGCTGCGTTCCCGAAACCCGGAGGCGCTTCGCAAGGTACGCCTGGCGCGGCATGACGGCTACATGGAGCGCGTTGCCAAGACTGCAGCGGATTGGGTTCCCCATGTACGCAGGCTGCGCCCACACATGGCCTGGGAGGATATCCTGCGGATCACAAACGCCGCCCTGCCCGAGAACCGACAATGGACGCAGCCTCGGCTCTTGAGGGCTGTGCGGGCTTATGTTCGGGACGGCTTTCTTCCCGAAGAGGTGCTCGGGCGTGCTGCCCGGCGCGTTGGCGACGACCGTCTGCCGGCGATCGTGGCTGCGATAAAGGGGGCTGATCCCCAGATCACCCTGCAGGCCATCTGCGATCGCCTAGAGAAGATGCGTGAGCGCACCCCCCGCGGGCGGACAACGTGGCAGCCCTCATCGGTCAAGATGCTGCTGGCACAGGCTGAGAAGTTTGGGATGCGTTCTCCATCAGCACCACACTGATCTACGGCTCTTTGTCCGTCTAAGTCTTGCCCGACGACAAATCGCTTGCGCGAATCCGACTTGATTGGCAATAGTCACGGAAAAGGGCGATCAAACGCCAAAATCCGTGACCGAGTTTGGGGCAGTGACGATAGTGACTAGGGCTAACACACAGGAAAACCTGAATGCTGTAATTCGGGGCCACTCGGAACTTCTCGCATCTCAGCTTCACTCGCAGCGGGAAAGTTTGTTCCCACCCGATGCATCCAAAACAATGCGTAAATTTACGTCAGGTGAAGCCGCGGCTTTGCTCGGCGTGAATGACTCATATTTACGCAAGCTTCATCTAGACGGCAAGGGACCTTCCCCAGAGGTTACATCGGGTAATAGACGACAGTACTCTGCCGACGATATTCAGTGCTTGAGAGTTTTGCTGGAGAAAACTGCGCGGAAGCCTGGCGACTATCTACCTGGCCGCCGTTCGGGCGACCATTTGCAGATCATCGGGGTTATGAACTTCAAAGGTGGCTCTGGAAAGACCACATCTGCTGCTCACCTTGCCCAACGACTGGCGCTCAAAGGTTATCGTGTTCTGGCAATTGACCTTGACCCTCAAGCATCGTTGACAGCTCTCCACGGTGTTCAGCCTGAGTTTGATCTACCTAACGGCGGCACTCTCTATGATGCCATTCGGTATGATGCGCCCGTTCCAATAACAGAAGTAATCAGGCCGACATACATCCCGAATTTGGATCTTATACCTGGCAACTTGGAGCTGATGGAGTTCGAGCATGAAACTCCACGAGCACTTTCGCGCGGTAGTGCAGGATTGTTTTTCTTTCGCGTGAAGGAGGCATTGGCCAAAGTTGATGACAGGTACGACGTTGTCGTAATCGACTGTCCGCCCCAGTTAGGCTTCCTCACGATGTCTGCATTGTCAGCCGCAACGGGTGTCTTAGTCACAATCCACCCGGAAATGCTTGACGTGATGTCCATGAGCCAATTCCTTCGCATGACTGCAGACTTAATGGATGTCATTGCAGACAGTGGTGCGGATATGTCCCATGACTGGATGCGGTATCTTTTAACCCGCTATGAGCCAACAGATTCTCCGCAAAACCGCATAGTCGCTTTTCTGCGCACGATGTACTCGGACAAAGTTCTCAATGCCCCAATGCTTAAATCCACTGCAATTTCTGATGCCGGATTGACAAAGCAAACACTTTATGAAGTCGAGAGGAGCGCATTTACGAGGTCCACTTACGACAGAGCAATCGAAAGTCTGAATGCAGTCAATGATGAGATCTCGCAGCTAATTCAGAAAACGTGGGGGCGGTAATGGCAAATAGCAAGAAACGGCGCATGTCGATGCTGGACAATCTCTCAGGAGCAGGTACCGCACCGCCCGCTGGAACCATGATGTCGAGTAATCGAGCGCTTAGATCGGCGCGTGATGCGGTTGATGCTCACAACGTATGGGATCTTGATCCGGCGCAAATTGATGATGATCGTTTCGCAGATAGATTAGACCCCAATGACGTTCAGGATCTTCGAACCTCTATCGAGCAAAACGGTCAGACTGTCCCGATTCTTGTGCGTCGACATCCAAGTGAAGCGGACAGATACCTTCTGGTTTATGGCCGCCGCCGCCTTGAGGCCATCAAAGGCTCAGAGCGAACCGGAAGGATTAGGGCGCTCATTGCAAATCTCGATGACACGGCAGCGCTGAAGGCCCAGGTTTCTGAGAATACCGGACGGCGTGACCTTAGCTATATTGAGCGAGCCTTGTTTGCCCATGAGCTACTTAACAGTCAGTTTGGCAATCAAACACAAATTGCCGAAGTACTGAATGTGACCCGTTCGGCAGTTTCGATGGCCATTGCTTTGGCAAAAGCAATTGATCCTGCTCTCGCCCGCGCCATAGGACCGGCTCATGGTGTTGGCAGACCCCGTTGGGAAGCGCTAGCGAAAGATATGTCGGCGGCAGGCTCCGACCAGGGCTTGCTGTGCTCCATCGCTGAAAGTGCGCGCAGCCAAGGGGCTTTTGAAGCTGGTGAAATGAACGACGAGGTTCCCGCCTTGGATGCCTCTGTTGTAGCGTTTGAAGCAGTTTCAAAACATGTCAAACGGCAGATCAGCCAAAAACGTGAACGGCCACATGTTAACAAAGCAGTGGCGTTGACCATTGACGGCAAGCCTGCCGGATCCGCGAAAAGGACGGATGGTGCCATCCGCCTGGACTTAACGAACGTTGACGACGGCTTCGCTCTTTGGCTCGCGGATCAAGCTCAGAATATTGTTTCTGAACTTCATGATCGGTGGAAGCAAGATGCGTGAGAATAAGTGCGGCGCCTCTAGCGGCGCATCAAAACGCAAAATGCGGATCAATGAGGGCGAGTTCACAGCTGTGAACATTAGTTCGACTGAAACTAATGACCCCATTCAGCGACCACCTACGTCACGCTCCACACGTTATCGGGCTCTTGCATGTGGAAACTGGGCTGCGATTGCCCTGCCTGAGCGGCGTGGATTTCGTGTCTTGGAACAGCTTAGCAGCGCTGATCTGCTTCTGTTCAATATGTTACAGGAGTACCCATCATGGATTAAGTCGTGATCAACCTTAACGAAAAACCCCCCGCGCGGGGGTCCGCACGAGGGGGCTTGGGAAAAACTCAGGATTGGCGTCCTGAATTAGCAGCTAGTTTTCACCTGCTATAGTTATCCTCCCACTCCCAAAAATCAAGAGCAAACAGCGCATCTGTGCGAACGGATACGGCTTGCCTGCGGACACCGCGCTTCTTGATCGAGGAGCAGCAGATGAGTATCAACAAGGCCGCAGAACGCGGCAGTTTTTTCAAACGCATCAACCGCGTCATTGATGGCGCGCGTGCCGATGGCAGTGCGGCCGATCGCAAGCCTATCCATGGCAATTCGCGCCGTAAGGGATCATGCGAGGCGTCATTCTGGCGCGGGACGTCACGCCAGGACGTGCAGAAGGTCCTGATGGCGGCCCGATACTATGACCGTGCAAAGAAGGAACGCGGCAAACGGAACGGCCCCCTCGGCGGGATCGCTTTGGAGGTTTTAGCGCTGTTCGCGAATTTGGTGAACTTCAAGTCGGGCCGACTGGACCCGTCCCTGGACTACATCACCGAAAAACTTTGCCGGTCGCGAGACGCGGTTGTGCGGGCACTAAAGGCACTGCGCGATCATGGCTTTCTGGACTGGCTGCGCCGCTTTGAGCCTGTCCTGAACGAGGGCCGGGGACCGCAGGTCCGGCAGGTCAGCAATGCTTATCGCTTGTCCGCCCCTAAACGCGCCCTTGCGCTTCTCGGGCGGTGGGCTGGTCGGCCGGCAGCGCCGGATGACGACCAGGCAGCGCGCGAGGACCGCGTCGCAGTGGAAGCAGAGCATGTCGAGACCCTCGACCTGGCTGGACTGGCAGCATTCAAGATCGAGGACTCAGCTCTTGCGAAGGCTCTCGCACTGATGGGCAGGGCCATAGATTTACGCGAGTCCGCCAAGCGGACTGAATCCCAATCTATCTCTTTCTCTTATGCTCAAACCCAATGATGATGCCGCACATTGGGACCCTAACGCACGCATACGTCAGTTCCAGCCAGAATATATCAAGCCGGTGAGCGGACGCAGCACCCTTAGATAAAACCGCAGTTCTGGCGGAGCGGTTGTAGTGGCTGTGAATAACAGCACAATGCGGCAGCGAGCCAATACAGGACCGTTTCGCGCCGTGATGCGTTTCTACAGAAGCTTTCTTGCGGCCTTTAGCTTGTGCTGCACCATCTCAGGGCCGGTATCTGCAAACAGCATTTCAGGCCAAGCAAGCGTAATGGACAGTGACACCATCAAGATCAGGGGCGAACGCATCAAACTTGTTTCGGTTGACGCACTTGCTTCCCGGCAGACCTGTCTTGATGCTGGAGGCTGCGCCTGGCGCTGTAGTCTACAGGCGGCTTTGGCGCTGTCAGACATATCGCGTCCAGCCCGATAGTCTGTCTTTCGCAAGGCAGGGACCTGTACTGTGTAAGCGCGACGCGGCCCC